>JAAZGG010000070.1 GCA_012511355.1 bacterium
CATTATTTAGCCTCCTCTATAACATCGATCCCTGGTAGGTGCCCATCATTTTCAATCATTTCTAAAGAGGCCCCACCACCCGTTGAAACATGGCTGAAACGTGAAGAATAACCATATTGCGCCACCGCCGATGCGCTGTCGCCACCACCGATGACTGAAAAGCAATTCTTTAAATTGACAATCGCTTCACAAATACTCTTGGTTCCATTAGCAAACAAAGGGTTTTCAAAAGCACCTAGTGGCCCATTCCAAAAGACAATTTTGGCACCAGTCAACTCTTCCTTATAAAACTCGTTGGTTTTGGGCCCAACGTCAAGGCCCATCATATCAATGGCAACATTTTGATTTTTGCTTACTTCTTCTCTACTTGGTTCGCTTAAACTATCAGCCATAATATAATCTAGCGGCAAACAAATTCGACCTTTTCCTTCTATTAAACAGCGCTTGGCAAAATCAACTTGGTCTAATTCAACTAAAGACTTTCCAACTTCTTTGCCTAAAGCCTTCATAAAGGTAAAAGCCATGGCCCCACCAATTAAGATCTTATCGGCTTTCTTTAATAAGCCCTCAATGACCTTGATTTTATCAGAAACCTTACTACCTCCCATAACCGCAATATAAGGGTGTTCTTTAGCTTCAACACATCTACTTAAAGAGGCGATTTCTTTTTCAACCAAATAACCAATAGCTGTTGGTTTATTTGCCTTCTTACAAGCCATAGGTAAAGAATAGGTTGAAGCATGCGCACGATGGCAACTTCCAAAGGCATCATTGACATAAATATCACATAACGAAGCCCAATATGTACCTAATTCCTCGGAGTTTTTCTCTTCGCCCACTTCATAGCGTGTGTTCTGCATTAAAAGAACATCACCATCTTTTAAAGCCGTTATAGCTTGCTCTAATTCCGCCCCTCTAGTGGCAGAAACAAAGGTAACTTTTTTCCCTAAAAGTTCACTTAAACGAACAGCTACAACTGCTAAATCATTTTTCTTCATCTGTTCGGCAGCTTTAATAGGATCACTATGTTTAACCTTCCCAAGATGAGATAAAACAATAACTCGCGCCTGTTTGCTTATTAAATACTTAAGTGTCGGGCAAGCTTGAACAATTCGATTATCATCACTGATCTTCCCATCCTTTAAAGGCACATTTAAATCTGCGCGAACAAAAACCTTTTTATGTTGAAGCACCAATTGATCAACCATTTGTTTGGCCATAAATATTTCCTCCTAAAAAAGCGCCCTTGCAGGCGCCTACTTGTTGTTTAATTATTTAACCCCAAGAACCTTAGCAAAAGCCCTAGCTAAACGTAAGTACTGACAAGCATAAGAATATTCATTGTCGTACCAGGCTACCACTTTGACAAATTGCTTACCCTCGGGAGTTTGGAATATTTTTGTTTGAGAGGCATCGTAAAGGGAGCCAGCTTCTAAACCTAAGGTATCACTGCTAACTACTAAATCTTCGGTATAAGCCAAAACATCTTTTAATACGCCTTCGCTCGCTTCTTTCATCGCCTTGTGAATTTCTTCAACACTGACTTTTTGTTTCAGTTCTAAAGATAAATCAACTAAGGACCCATCAACAACAGGAACTCTAAGCGCGCCACCTTGGAGTCTTCCTTCTAAACTTGGAATAACCAAATGCAAGGCTTTAGCGGCACCGGTGGAAGTTGGGATAATATTAGCTGCGGCTGCTCTTCCTCTACGGAAATCTTTTTCTTTAACCATATCAAGGGATGTTTGATCATTGGTATAGGCGTGGACTGTTGTCATATAACCACCAACAACCCCAAACTTATCTTCTAAAACTTTCATAACTGGAGCTAAGCAGTTGGTTGTACAACTGGCTCCCGAAATCACCAACATGTCTTTTGTTAACTTATCATGGTTCACACCATAGACAAAGGGTGGGGTCCCGGCATCTGATGGTGCACTGATAACTACACCTTTGGCTCCACCAACTTCAATATGGACCTTAGCATCGGTTAAGCCTTTAAAACGGCCAGTGCATTCTAAAACAAGATCAACGCCATAATCTTTCCAATTTAATAACTTGGGTTCTTTTTGTCCTAAGATGGGAATTTTCTTACCATCAAAAATTAAATTGTTATCTTGAGTTTTAATCTCGTGTCCTTTGAAAACGCGATGCGTCGTATCATACTTTAGAAGATAAGCTAGGTTTTCAGCGCTTGCTAAGTCATTGATCGCCACAACCTCAAAGTCTTTCTCTTCAACTATGCGACGGAAGGCTAACCGTCCAATCCGTCCAAAACCATTAATCGCTACTTTTATTGTCATATTTTTTTCCTCTTTATTTGGCAATGCCTAATCATTTTCATTATAGGAGCAGTGGCTTTAAAAAGCAATATTAGTAAAAGAAAAAATAGGGTTTTACCCTATTTATCACTAATTTTTTTAATATAACATCTTCTTCTTTTGAAAGTCTGCGGTTGCATATACTTCAATTGAGCCTGAACATCGTGATTGAGTTCTAATTGAGGACCTGTTTCGGCAAACTCAATATTATGACGGATTGAATTGGTAAGTATGTAGTCAATCAAAATGGCATTTACGCCTTTTTTCTGATAATCAGGATGAACCGCTACCAATAAAGTCTCTAATGATTTGCTCTTCTTTAGAGATCTTAAAACCCGCGCCCAACCGGTCGGGAACAAACGCCCTCGGGTCTTTTTTAAAGCCTCACCCATTGACATGGCTAATACACCAAAGGCAATAAGATTCTCTTCTTCATCCATGACAAAGCAAACAAAATCAGGATTAATTAAAGGACTGAATTTTTTGGCATACATGTTGATCTGCTCTTCAGTTAACTCAATGGTGCTATAAAGTTTGCTATAACAAATATTAACTAGATTAAAGAATTTTTTGACATAACTAGGATACTCTGACTGCTTATTGAGCTTAGCAATATGGAGATTATTATGCTTTAAAGAAAATTCAGCAACACGACGATATTGATCCTGAACCTCTTCCGCATCCTTAACATATAACTTGTCTTCTACCCAATCAACATCCTTAACATAACCTAATTTGACTAGGTGATCATTGTAATAAGGATAATTATAGTAGGTAAAAAATAGACTCCGCTCCTCAAAGCCTTCAACTAACATCCCTTCACGATCTAAATCCGTGAAACCCAAGGGACCATGGACTTCATTGCAGCCCTTCTCAAGAGCATAATCTTCAACTGCCTTAAACAAGGCCTTAGAAACCTCAAAATCATCAATAAAATCCACTTGGGAGAAGCGCATGCGTTTGGTATTACATTTTTCATTGGAAGCATGCGAAAGAATAGCCCCAATACGGCCAACACATTCGCCATCTTTATAGGCTAAAAAGGCCTTACGTTCACAGTAGGCTAGAGCTGGATTTTTAGGACCCCAATCAGCTAAATCATCGCCATAAAAACTAGGTACGAATTGTGGAACATCTTGATACATGATGTTAGCAAAGTCCACAAAACGCTTACGCTCTTTTCGAGTTTTTACTTCTTTAATTTCAACCATAACTTATTTCCTTTTAATCTTCCTTGTGTGGAATTTTATTCATCAAAAAGTAACCGCCTATTAAACCGAAAGCAAACAAAAGTAGAGCCCATAGCCACTCAATACCTTGTGGTGCTTCCTTGAAAAGCACAAAAACTGAGGCTATAACAAAACCTATAATAACACAATAAACAATTTCTGGAAACTTTTTTAAACAATAATTAACGATTTTTGCTAGCATTAGCGCGCCAATTAACACCGTTAAAACAAGCGGAAGTAAGAATAGGACATCTAAATTAGCAATGGCTTTTGTCACTTCTTCATAAAGACCATAAACATATAAAACATGGAAAGTGCTAATCCCTGGTAAAACAATAGAAACACAAACACTAAAACCAACGATGATTAAAAAGAGAACATCAATAAACTTTATTTCCGCTCCACTGAGCACAGAAGTGTTCCCTTCTGGTAAAAAAGTGATACCAATAACAATGCCGGTGCCAATAAGAATAGCGAGAATATGTTTCCAATTGAAATGTTTTATTTTAGCCTGACGAGCAACTACTGGTAACCCGGCGAGAATTAAACCCGCAAACAAGAAAACAATAATTACCGCATGTTGCTCTAAAATTGCTCCCATTAAATTAGAGGATATAAAGAAACCAGGTAAAGTTCCCAAGATAAAAGATAGCAAAAAAAGGAAATTTCTTTTGAAATCTTTAAAAATATTACTGGCTGCTTCAACTAGGGAGGTATAGATTCCCAAAATAACCGCTATCGTTCCACCACTTAAACCTGGAACAATCATCAAAGTCCCAATGATGAAGCCCTTAAAAAAAGCAAGAAGGTACCGTTTCATTTATTTGCTCCTATTACTTTTCAATTTCTTCCTTTAGCAATTGACTAACTAGGGCTGGATTAGCTTTTCCTTGGGACAATTTTAAAACTTGTCCAACTAGGAAGCCCAAGATATTTGTGCGTCCATTTTTATAAGTTTCAATGGCTTGGGGATTTTTTTCTAAAACTTCCTTGACCCAGGCCAAAATTTGTTTATCATCACTAATCTGAACCATGTTTTTCTCTTTGGCTAACAATTCAGGATCCTTACCTGTCAAAACTAAATCCTCAAAAAGTTCTTTAGCCTGTTTAGAAGAGACCTTGCCAACATCTAACATTTTAATTAACTGACCAAGTTGAGCAGGACCAAATTTTAAACTTCCTAAATCACTGGTTCCCAGCTTATTTAAAACCGCTTGTACTGAACTAATCATCCAGTTAGCTGCTAACTTTGGTTGCTGACAAACAACTACAACCTCTTCAAAGAAATCCGAAAAATCTTTGTCAACAACTAAGACTTCGGCATCATAATCATTTAAACCCATTTGACGGTATCTTTCCTTGCGAGCATCCGGTAATTCAGGAAGATTATCTTTTATTTTTTTAATCCAATCAGCTGAAAGATGAATGGGGACAATATTGGGCTCGGTAAAATATTTATAATCTACTGCCGAGGTTTTTTTACGCATTAAAACCGTCTGTTTACTAGTTTCATCAAAACGTCTGGTCTCAGGACTAATTTTCCCACCACTTAATAAAATTTGTTTTTGTCTTTCAACTTCATAATCAACCGCTCTGCGAACATTGGCGATGGAGTTAAGGTTTTTTATCTCGGTTTTGACTCCAAACTTTTTGCTACCTTCTGGGCGCAATGAAACATTAACGTCACAACGCATTGAGCCCTCTTCCATTTTGACATCACTAACACCTGTATAAAGAAGAATTGAACGCAGTTTTTCTACATAAGCAGCCGCCTCTTCCCCGCTCCTGATATCTGGGTGACTGACAATTTCAATTAAAGGAACACCACAACGATTATAATCAATTAAAGTATAGTCATTAAAATGCAGTTGCTTGGCGGTGTCTTCTTCCATATGTAGTCTTTCAATTCTGATTGTTTTTTTCTGGCCACCAATTGTAATTTCTAAGCTACCATCACGACCTATTGGTCTTTGTTGTTGAGTAATTTGATAACCCTTTGGTAAATCGGAATAAAAGTAGTTCTTGCGATCAAAAATTAAAGTATCATCAATTGTTAGACCTAAGGCTGTTGAAGCCATGATGGCGTATTCTACTGCTTTTTTATTAACCGTTGGTAAAGTACCAGGAAAGGCCATATCAACTGGTGAAACCTGGGTATTTGGTTGGGCGGCAAAAGAATTGGGCGCTGATGAAAACATTTTGGTTTTGGTTTTCAATTCACAGTGTATCTCAATACCGATTATTGTTTCATAATTCATTACTCTCCACCTCTTTTAGCGATTTGACCTTTATAACGTGCTAATAAGGTTTCAATTCCTAAACTGATATTAAGCACTTCTTGTTCCTCAAAGGCTTTTCCCATAATATTGACTCCTACTGGTAAGCCATCAACAAAACCAGAAGGTAAAGTTAAACTAGGAAGTCCCGCAAAATTACCGATAGCTAAATGATTTTCGCCAATTAGATAAGCCACCGATAACTTTTCATCATTCTTTTCGGTAAATTTAGGAGCAATAGAGCCAGTAGCCGGCAAAAAAATCGCTTCACATTTAGCCAAAATTCTTTGAACTTCATTGACAATTAAACGCCTGATTTTTTGAGCTCTTAACAATAATTCTTTTTGATTCTCCTTGGCCAAACAATAACCCCCAAATACGAAACGCCGCTTTACTAATTCACTAAAGCCGACTGTCCTTGTTTTGATAATACTATCTAAAAAATCCGTACCTTTTTCTCTTGGGCCAAACTTTATACCATCAAGATTGGCGTTATTTGAAGTAGCCTCTGAACTAGAAATAACCATATAAATAGGATAAATAGCCTTTAATAAACGCATGTCAATATCTTCTTCAATAATTTCAACACCCGCTTCTTTTAATTTTAACAAAACTTGCTCAAAATTAGTCCGAACCAAGGGGTTGCCTAAAGATTCGTTGATAGACTTAATAATTGCTAACTTTTTTCCTTTTAATTCGGGATTGAGTTTTTCAACATATTGTTCTACTGGTTTAATTGAACAAGTCATATCTTTAGGATCCTTACCCGCCAAATTTTCTAAAAGATAAGCGGCATCCTTTACTGTGCGCGTAAAATAAGCAACATGATCTAATGAGGTTGCAAAGGGGAAAAGGCCGAAGCGACTAATACGCCCCCAACTGGGTTTAAAGCCCACACAACCACAATATGCCGCTGGTTTTCTAACAGAATCGCCTGTATCGCTACCAATTGCGAAAGGAACAATCCCAGCACTAACAGCCGCAGCGCTACCAGCACTGCTACCACCAGATATCCGCTCTATAGCCCAAGGATTTTTAACAACTCCTGTGTTGCCATTTGTTCCTGTTCCCCCCAAGCCCAATTCATCCAAAACAGTTTTACCAATAGAAACCGCACCCGCCTCTTTGAGTTTCTTTACTACTGTAGCATCATAAACGGGATAGTAATCTTTTAAAATATTAGAAGAACCTGTGCTCAATTCTCCTTTAACTGAATAATTATCTTTCATGGCATAAGGAATACCAAAAAGGGGATTAGTAATTTCCTTGCCATCTAAATTTTGGGCTTCCTTAAGCGCTTGAATACGAAAACTAACAAAGGCATTTAAATCTTTTTGATATTTCTGTGCTCGGTCATAGGCTTCGCTTACTAATTCTGATGGTAAGACTTGTTTAGCTACTAAGGCTTTATGTATCTCTTCTATTGACAAGTCTAGATAACTCATTCTAGCCCACCACCTTTTGGACCTTAACCATGTCCATCATGCTTTCCTTGGCGTTTTTCAAAACCTCGTCAACACTTAAACATTTCTCAACCTCATCTTCACGTAGTCCACAGTTTTCATTCTCAATAGGAAAAACCAAGGGTTCAACTTGATCAAGATTTTCAATCGCTCCCAATAATTTCATCTGTTCTAAAATAAGTGTAAATTCTTGTTGTAAAGTTAAATATTGCTCTTCACTCATGGTAAAAAGGAGACTTTTTGTTATTTTCTTTAATTCTTCAATGGTTAGCACCATTACATCAACTCCTTAATCTTTTCTATTTTACCACTTTAACCTTGCAGGCTTCAACTAAGCTTGTTAAGGTTTTTTATGTTTTCTTGTTGGTTGTCAATTTAAAATAATGTATAATAATAACACCACGAGGTGAAACACATTATGGTTACTATGCGTTCAAAAAAAGATATAGGTACTATATTCATTTATTTTTTAATTGTTATTTTAGGTTGCTGTGTCCTGATACTTGGTCTTAGTAAACTGAGAATTGCCGAGGGCTGGTATGAATATACGGAGGGCGCTTTCTTTAGTTTAATTGGAATCGCCACTCCTTTAGCTATGCTTTATGCTTTGCTTAGAACTAAATATGTTTTTAATGAAAAAGAATTAGAATTAAAGTCTGGACTCTTTAAAGTCACTCTTGCTTACGCCGATATCTTCGTTATTAAAGATTCAAGGCGTTTTTTCGCCCTTTATTCTCTATCTAGCGATCGTTTTGAAATAACTTTTAAAGACAAAAATAACGCTTCTAAACCTTGGGGCCATTATTACGTGTCGCCTGTTGATAAAAACGAGTTTATTAAAGAATTACGTAAACACTGCAAACATGTAAAGGTTGTTCGTGCACCTGGTATGGAATAACAAAATTGACAGCTGCTTTGATAGTAAGCACGAACAAAACAGCAATAAGGAAGGGTAATTATGTATTCTAAAATTGATCAAGCCAGTGACTATTTACGACAAATTATCAAAATAACACCAAGTGTTGTAGTGGTCCTAAGCCACGGACTCATTAATTTCTTTAAAGACATTCAAGTAGCGGTAGAAATTAATTTTGCCGACATTCCTAATTTCCCTGTTAGCAAAATAGAAGGCCATGATAATAAACTAACCTACGGTATTGTTGATAATAAATATGTTTTATTGATGAAAGATCGCTTGCATCGTTATGAGGGCTTTTCCGAGGAAGAATTAGCCTTCCCCTACCGAGTTTTCGCTAACCTAGGTATTAAAAACATCATTCTAACCAATGGTGTTGGGGCTATTAATGAAGATCTCAAGGTTGGAGATATTGTTTTGATTCGCGATCATATCTCCTTCTTTGCTCCAAACATTTTGAAAGGCGATAACTACAGTCGCTTTGGCCATCAATTCCCCGATATGACCAATGTCTATACGACCGCGATGCGTAATCGGGTCTTGTTATCAGCTCAAGCCATCGGCTTTAATCTTAAAGAATGTGTTTACTGCTTCTTGCCAGGTCCCAACTATGAGAGCCCTAGTGAAATGCGGGCTTTAAAAGTTATGGGGGCCGATGTTGTGGGAATGGCTATTGTACCTGAGGCCATTGTTTGCTGCCACGCTGGAATGAATATTGCTGGCGTTTGTCTGGTAACTAATAAAGCCGCGGGACATACCACTCGTCCCTTAACTAATCGAGAAATTATAAGAGCTAGTACCAGATGTAAAGACGATGTCGAAATGTTGGTTCGCGCTATTCTTAAAGACATACCAAAAGGCTAAGGTTTAAACCCTAGCCTTTTTTCTTAAACTTTCATCAATTGCTTTCGCCGCTTTCTTTCCGGCCCCCATGGCTAGAATAATAGTTGCGGCTCCACTGACGACATCACCACCGGCATAGACCCCTTCACGACTGGTCATGCCTTTTTCGTCAACAATAATACCTCCCCATTTTTCACTTTTTAAACCTTCCGTTGTTTGAGCAATAAGCGGATTAGGATTATTACCAATAGCTACCACCACCGTATCTACTGGGATAATATGTTCACTACCTAGAATAGGTACTGGTGAAGGTCGACCACTAGCATCAACTTCTCCTAGTTGCATTTTAACGACCTTAATTCCCGTTACACGCCCTTCTTTGTTGGCTAGAATCTCTACGGTATTGGTTAAAAGTTCAAACTGAACTCCCTCTTCTAAGGCGTGTTCAACTTCTTCAACCCGGGCTGGCATTTCCTTGCGACCCCGACGATAGATAACGTAGACTTCCTCTACTCCTAAACGCAGGGCACTTCTAGCGGCATCCATCGCCACATTCCCGCCACCCAAAACAGCGACTCTTTTGCCAACTCTTATCGGGGTATCATATTCAGGAAATTTATAAGCTTTCATCAAATTAATCCTTGTTAAAAATTCATTGGCTGAATAAACTCCTAAAGAATCTTCACCAGGAACTCCCTGCCATTTGGGTAAGCCTGCTCCCGTTCCTACATAAACGGCTTGAAACCCTTCTTTTAATAATTCATCTATGCTTATACTGCGACCAACTACGACATTAGTGATTATCTTAACGCCTAAAGCGCGAATTTTCGCAATTTCGGCTTCAACTAAAACTTTAGGCAATCTAAATTCAGGAATACCATAAACTAGAACGCCTCCCGCCGTATGCAGCGCTTCAAATATCGTAACATCATAACCCCTTTTCGCTAGTTCACCTGCACAGGTAAGGCCTGAGGGTCCCGATCCAACAATTGCCACTTTTTTGCCGTTACTCTTCTCTTTAATAACTTTGTCTTCTCTGTTTAAAGTGTAATCAGCCACAAATCTTTCTAAATAGCCTATTGCTACTGCTTCACCCTTTAAGCCACGGACACATTTAGCTTCACATTGGCTTTCTTGGGGACAAACACGACCGCAAATAGCGGGCAAAGAATTGTTCTCTTTGATAATATTGGCCGCTTCAACAAAATCCCCCTGCTTAATCTTGTTAATAAAGCTAGGGATATTAACCGCCACTGGACAGCCCTCTACACAACGCGGATTCTTACAATCCAAACAACGCATGGATTCGTCTATCGCCATCTCTTTAGTGTAACCTAAAGCCACCTCTTCAAAATTCTTTTTCCGCTTTTCGGCTTCTTGACTTGGCATGGGGTTTTTAGTTAAACGCTTATTCATTTATTCTCCCTCCCCACCTAGGCGACAGATCGTCTTTTTATCAGCGATGGCCTCTTCTTCTTGATACATTTTATTACGCGCGATGGCCTCTAAAAAATCAACCTGATGACCATCAAATTCTGGGCCATCAACACAGGCAAATTTAACTTTACCATTAACTTTAATTCGACAGCTTCCACACATCCCTGTTCCATCAACCATTATGGAATTCATAGAAACAACGGTTTTAATTTTATGATTTCTAGTAATATCACTAACAACTTTCATCATCATTAAAGGACCGATGGCAATAACAACATCATAAGTCTTTGTTGATAATTTTTCTTGCAAGGCATCCGTAACTAAACCTTGATTACCGTTACTACCATCGTCGGTTTTTATCACCAGTGAACTTGAAACTTTTTTAAACTCTTCTTCTAAAATAATTAAATCTTTATTTCTAAAGCCAACTATAACATCAACTTCCGCACCTAACTCATGCAAGGCTTTGGC
>JAAZGG010000071.1 GCA_012511355.1 bacterium
CATAAACTCCTCCTTAATATATAAATAATAAATACCTTATTAGTATTCTACCATTATAGGAAGAAAAATAGTAAAATAAAAGGAGGATGGTGATAACGATGTTAGTTAAACCTTTAGCCTTTCGTGTCCGACCAACTAATCTTAAAGCCATTGTCGGTCAAAAGCATTTAACAGGACCTAGTGGCTTTATTAGTCGCTTACTAGAAAAGAAGACCCTTTATTCTTTAATTCTCTTTGGACCCCCAGGTACTGGTAAAACAACACTGGCTTTGATTTTAGTGAACGCTTTGAATCTTCACTACCGCTTTTTAAATGCCACTAGTAGCAATAAAAAAGAAATGGAAATTGCCATTGAAGAAGCGAAAATGTATGGACATTTAGTAATAATTATCGATGAAGTCCATCGTTTAAACAAAGATAAACAAGACTTTCTTTTGCCGCATATAGAAAGTGGACTTATAACCCTAATTGGGGCGACAACTTCTAATCCCTATCACTCGATGAATCCGGCTCTTCGTTCACGCTGCCATCTTTTAGAATTCTACCCTTTAGAACTTAAAGATGTGGAAGAAGCTTTAGAAAACGCTTTGGTTGATCCTAATGGCCTAGAAGGTAAATACAGTATTGATAAAAAAGCCCTCTCTCTTATCGCTAAACTCTCAGGTGGCGATGTGCGTTATGCCCTTAATCAATTAGAAATCTGTGCCCTTTGTAGCGAGAATCAACACATTAATGTTGAATTAGTAAAAGCTAATTCTCGAGTCCCTCAATACTTGCTTGATAGCGATGAAGATGGTCATTACGATGCCGTCAGTGCCTTGCAAAAATCCATTAGAGGCAGTGATGTTGATGCCGCTCTTTACTACCTTGCTCGCCTAATCGTAGCTGAAGATTTAGACTCCATTGAAAGACGTCTTAGTATTACCGCTTGGGAAGACATCGGTCTAGCTAATCCCAATGCTGTTATGCGTTGTTGTAAGGCAATAGAAACCGCCCGCCTCGTCGGCTTCCCCGAAGCGATTATCTCTCTTGGGGTCGCAGTCTGTGATCTATGTCTATCTCCAAAATCTAAGAGTGCTTATCTGGCTATTCAAAAAGCAGTTGATTTTGCTAAAAAGAACCCCTTACCTGTCCCTAAATTTATGCGCCTAACACCTCATAATTTAAAAGATGAAGAAAAATTCCCCTATGATAGACCTGATGTCTGGGCGAAAATTCAATATCTGCCTGAGCAGATTAAAAACCTAAAATTCTATGAAGGCTGGCCTAGCAGCAGCTATGAGCGGGCCCTAATTGATAATTACAACAAATTAAAACAAACAAAAAGAACTAGTGATATTCCTTCTTTACTTAAGAAAGACTAGTTCTTTCTTTTTAATCTAAAATTTTCCAAATAAGATCTAAAGCCTTAGTGGGCTTCTTAGAAAAGCGATAACATTTCAAAACTTGGGTTTTAGCCACTTCAATCACGCTTTCATTATTGGTATATAAAGTAGCTAGTAACTCGCCCTTTTCAACTTTTTCCCCTGTCTTTTTAGCAACGATTATGCCGGAACTAAAATCGATTTTATCTTCTTTTTTCTCACGCCCTGCTCCAAGCAAGCGCGCCACTTCACCTAAACCAACGGTTAACATCTTTTTTATATAAGCTGTTTTCTTAGCATAAACAGGAATCACATATTTAGCTAGAGCAAACTTCTCGGGTTTTTCTAGATAAGTCACGTCTCCACCCTGCGCTTTTACTAGCTCTACTAATTTTTCAAAAGCCTTGCCGTTTAGTAAAACCTCTTCTAAAGCTTTCCGTGCCACTTTCTTATCCTTATATTGTTTAGATTGAATTAACATCACTGTCCCGGCCTCTAAACACAATTCTCTTAAGTCTATAGGTCCCTTATTTTTAAGCGTCATAATTGCTTCTTTAACCTCTAAATTATTGCCAATCGCTAAACCTAAGGGCTCATCCATATTGGTAATCAAAGCTCGGGTGTCGCGCTTCATGTGCTTACCAATAGCAATCATCGTGTTGGCCAGTTTTTCGGCTTCTTTTGGGTTTTTACAGAAGGCCCCTGAACCATACTTAACATCCAAACAAATGGCATCGCTGCCCGTCGCTAACTTTTTAGACATGATACTGGCTGCAATTAAAGGGAAAGAATTAACCGTTGCCGTGACATCTCGTAAAGCATAGAGTTTTTTATCGGCGGGAACCAAATATTCACTTTGACCAATAATGGCTACCCCAATTTGCGCCACCTGTTTAATAAAATCTTCTTGTTTTATCTCCGTCTTAAAACCAGGGATGGACTCTAGTTTGTCTATTGTTCCCCCAGTATGGCCAAGACCACGCCCAGATATTTTGGCAACCTTAACCCCACAGGCGGCAACCATGGGTGCTAAAACTAAAGAAGTTTTATCCCCAACCCCTCCCGTTGAGTGCTAATCAACCTTAATTCCAGGAATCATAGAAAGATCAACGACTTTGCCACTAAGCATCATCTCATCTGTTAAAATAGCTGTTTCCTCAGCATTTAAGCCTCTAAAGAAAATAGCCATTAACAAGGCACTGGCTTGATAGTCAGGAATTAAACCTTGGACATAATTATGAATAAAAAAATGGATTTCCTCGCGATTTAAACGCCCGTTTTTCTTTTTCTTTTCAATAATTTCGGTCATTAACATCTTTGCCACCTCGCCATTTAATTATACCTTTTGCCTTTAAGCAAAGCAATAAAGTTGCTATAATGTTCCCATGAAATACGCAGATTTTCTAAAAACCTATTTCCCCGAAGACTTCGTCGACCAATTAATAAAAGCCCAAGAAGGGGAAGCTATTAGTGGCCTACGGATCAATCGTTCTAAATGCCACGATTTAGGTCTTTTTAGAATGCTTGAAAAACATCCCTTTGTTAAACAGGCTTATCTTTTTGATAAAAACATCCACGCTTTCGGCAAAAGCGTTTACCACCAAGCTGGGCTTTACTATATTCAAGAGCCAAGTGCCATGTTGGTTGCCGAACTTTTAAATATAAAAGATGATGACTATGTTCTTGATCTCTGTGCTGCCCCTGGTGGCAAAGCCACCCATGCTGCTCAGTTTCTAACAGAAGATGGACTATTAGTCGCGAATGACTATAACTATAAACGCGCCTTAGCCTTACAGGAAAATATTGAACGAATGGGTATTAAAAATGCCATTATTCTTAATAATGATGTTAAAAAACTAGCCGAGAAATACCAAGGCGTTTTTAATAAAGTTATCCTAGATGCTCCTTGTTCTGGTGAAGGTATGTTTAGAAAGAGTGAAGAAGTTAGCGAAGACTGGAGTTTAGAAAAGGTGCACCGACTAGCAAAATTACAAAAAGAATTAATTTTAAAGGCTTATACACTACTTAAAAAAGGTGGTATCTTGATTTATTCAACCTGCACTTTCAATCCTTTAGAAAACGAAGAGGTTGTTAAAGAACTTTTAACCAAAACTCAGGCCTCTTTAATAAGCTTACCCGAAGTTCCAAATTCTAAACGGGGTTTGGAATTAAAAGAAGCCTTACGTTTATTCCCCACTGATTACCCCTGGGAAGGCCACTTCATCGCTTTACTGCGCTGCAATGATGAACATCAAAGGTTTGATTTAAAAGTTAACAAAAGTAATATTGATAATCAGAGTTTGAAACTTTTTAATGATTTTGTAAGACTTAATTTAAACTTGTCTTTTGATAAAACTAGACTTTATAAAATTCAAAACTCGCTTTATTATCAGCCAAAGAATAGTTTGAATACTGATCAGCTTAAAGTTTTACGTCTAGGACTTAAACTCGGCGATTTTAAGAGTAAACATTTCGTTCCAAGTCATTCTCTTGCATTGGCTAGTCAAAAAAAGGATTGGCAGAAAGTACTAGAATTAAACAAGGAAGAAACACAGCAATATTTAAAAGGCCTAACCTTTACTCATCAAGCCGATGATGGTTACGCCCTTGTTACTTATAATTCTTATATTTTAGGTTTTGCTAAAATTGTCCAAAACCAATTAAAAAACCATTATCCTAAAGCCTTACGCCGGGATGTAATTCTTTAACATTCGATTGACTTCTGGTTCAATTAAATTTTGTAATTTAACAGCTAATTCTGTAGTTGAAAATTGTTTATATTCATCATAACTAATGGGATCAAAAAACTTAAATTCAATGTTGTACTCTTTCTTGTGAACCTTTTTACTAAAGATTTCCCAAGCCCCACAAAAGGCACAGGGAACAATTGTCGCTTTAGCTAGATAGGCTATTTTCAAAGCGCCTGGACGAAACTCGTTCATCGTATGGTCGGCCTTTTTACTACGCGTGCCCTCAGGAAACACCCAAACACATTTGCCTTCTTCAATTTTTTTCACCGCTTCTTTAACCACCCGCACGGCTTCTCTTACATTTTCACGATCAATATAAATACTTTCTAAAAAAGTGGAAACATGGCCTGCAAAAGGAAATTTAGCAATTTCTTTTTTAGCAATATAGACAATGGGTTTGTCTATCGCTTCTGAAATCATCGGGTCATAAAAAGATTGATGATTGGAAACGAAAACTACTGGTCCTTCTGGTACTTTTTCGCGTCCATCAAAATTGACTTTAACATTAAAAGCCCTCGTTACTAAACGATAAAAATAGTAGCCAAATTTGCGGCGTTTCTCATAGGGAATCTTATCCATATGTTTATGATAATAGACAATTCTTGGATAATTAAATAGGATTTGAAAGCCCGCTTTTATAATTGCTTTAAAGTACTTCCACATTTGTTTGTCTCCTCACATAATATTTAACGACAAAGCCTTCTTTCTGCTCAGAGGCCATTAATTTAAAGTCGGCTTCAAACTCAGGAAAATAAGTGTCTCCTTTATGTTTTCCCTCAACTAAGGAAAGAATAATTTTACTGGCATAAGGTAGAGCTAATTTATAAACACTCGCTC
>JAAZGG010000072.1 GCA_012511355.1 bacterium
ATCGTAGTTATGGCTTTACAGTTCAATAAACCTAAAATTCTCTTTGTCGTTGAGGGAGCGGTAGCAGAAGCTAAATTCCTAAGGGAATTTCATGAGTTCGTTCCTATTGAAATGAGCGAAGAAATTGTCACCTATAAAACCAATATCTATCAACTTTATAATAGTCTCTTTACCGAGGGTGAAGGGGCCGATTTAATCCGAGTTTTAAAAGAGCGGGAAAAAGATCCGAGCCGCAAGTCGTTATTAAATCAGCCTTTTACGGAAATCTATCTACTTTTTGATTATGATTTACATGATTCCCAGTACAGTGATGAAAAAATTGTTGAACTGATGGATTATTTTGATAATTCAACGGAAAATGGTCTACTTCTACTCAATTATCCAATGTTAGAATCCTATCGTCATCTACGCAGGATTCCCGATGTGGCCTATCGTTATCGTGCGGTGCGTTTTGATGATTGTTTTCACTATAAATTCATTGTTAAACGCCAGCAATTTTTCTGCGATATTCCTAATCAGCGCATAATGTTTGAAATCATTCATCACAATATAGATAAATTTAATTTTATTAATCGTAAAACGCGTTTTGATTTTCGTTTACACGGGCCACTTGAAGATGAACTTAAGCTCTGCTTAAAAAACACGATTGATTTTAAGAATCGCCGTGGTTTAATCAATGTGATGAATACGGGCTCTTTACTCGGTTATGCCTATGCTCCTAAGCGCATGGGGCGTTTATTAGAGGATTACCTATTGAAGGAATATGGAGAAGATTATGTTAAAAGTCAAGGAAGAGCTTAAACTAGCGGCCCAGGCTTTAAAGGCGGGAAAAATCATCTTAATTCCCACTGAAACGGTCTTGGGTTTAGCGGTTGTTTACGATAATTATCAGGCTTATGAAAGTTTGGTGAATTTGAAAAGAAGGCCTAAGGAAAAATTCTTCCCTCTGGTCGTGAATTCTTATGTTTTAATTGAAGAAATTTGTGACTTGAATTCAAGACAGCAGAAGGCAGTTAAAGCTTTGTTACCAGGGCCGATAACTTTAATTTTGCCTCTTAAAAAAACAATGCCTTCTTACTTAGGAAAAGCGGGCAGCATCGCTATTCGTTATAGCACAGACGAAAAACTCAATGCTTTAATTTCGCTAGTTAAAAAACCTTTACTACTTACCAGCGCGAATTTAAGCGGTGGTGTAACGTTTAACAGTGTTGAAGAAGCTATGCAAGTATTTCAAAATAAAGTTGCCGTTTATGTTTCAGGAAAGCCTAGTTATGGTTTAGCGAGCAGTGTCGTGGATTTCACCACTCCCGATCCTAAAATGTTACGACTAGGTCCAATAAGTTTAGAAGAAATAGAGAAGAAATTAAAATAACCGGTGAACGGTTATTTTTTATTTGACTAATTTAATAATTTCTAAGATAAGTTTCACGGATTTTTCTAATTCATTGATGCTCAAATATTCAAAACGACTGTGGAAATTGTAACCCCCAGCCCCAAGATTAGGACAGGGTAAGCCCATAAAAGAAAGATTGGCGCCATCCGTGCCACCGCGAATGGGAACGAATTTAGCCTCTAAACCTAGATTGGCCAGAGCATTTTTAGCTAAATCAATGATATGCATTTTATCTTTAAAGACTTCTTTCATGTTGCGATAACTATCTTTAATTTCTACTTTTACCCAATCACCAGCATATTTAGTATTTAAAAAATTGGCAACTTGTTCCATGTAGGCTTTTTGCTCGTCAAAAAGCTTACGATCATGGTTGCGAATTAGGTATTTAAGTGTACTTTCTTCAACATCGCCTTTAATTCCGTGCAGATGGTAGAAGCC
>JAAZGG010000073.1 GCA_012511355.1 bacterium
GTACTAGTCTTGAATGTGTAACTACCCTATTCTTAAAACAACTCGTCGGTAGAAATAAGCTGTTTTTTATTTGATTTTTTAGTGTCCAAAAAATCCATACCAGATCATACCAGCCGATGCAGAAATCACGAACCCATTCTACTGAAAAATACTGCTAAAAATGGGGGGATTACCGTCTCAACCACAAATATAGATTCTGATGGAATAGAACAAGAAAATGGTCTTAGTACCCTAATGAAATTACCAGAAGCAACTGAGATATTTGGTGAAAACTTTAGTTTTGAAATAAAAAGTATTTTTACCGAATCACTGGAATTTAACTTAAGAAATGAAACTGCCAACGTCCTATTAGATGACGCAACAGCATCTTCCATAGGAGGCATTTATGCTTGGTGGATGATACTTAGAATTATAATTCATTCAATAATGACGGAAAGCCCTTACCGAGATCAGCTATTGACATAAAAACACGGCTTACATAACCCCGCACACACCACAACAACTTTTAGCGCTTACTGTTATAATCTATAGTGTGTCTTAAATTTTGCGCATCTCTTTATCTTTAATATAAGAGGCTAATATGAAAATCACATCACAAGCGAACAAACATTTAACTACGAAATCCTTAAAAAATAAAATCAAACCTAAACTAGCTCAAAGATTTAAAGCAGTAACTCACATGACACCTACTAGTGAGCGCGCCAGACGCCATCTTATAGATACAGAGGGTTATGACCCTGTACATATGTACAAAGTGCTTAGCAAGACTCCTGTCCCAACACAACAAGAATGGTCGATGAGATTGAAAAAGGCAGATGAGTTTGTACAAAAAGTCACAACTGCATCTTTTTTAGATAAATACCGTTTAGAGCGTTAAATGGATAAATCCCAATTGGGGGTCATCTCGCTTAAGAATTTTGACTTAAACTCCCTCAACAACTTTACTTGTGGTGATAAAAGCTTAGATCGCTTTATTCGTGATGAAGCAACCTCGTTTGAAAAAAACTTATTCAGCTCAACTTGGATCGTGATACATGAGAACTATGGTGTTATTGGATATTTTTCTTTATGTAACTCTTCCTTAGAACTACAAGAGCAAGAGCGTATGGTCTTAGACCTTGATGCTTCTAAAAATAAATTAAGGGCACCTAGTATCCTTTTGACAAAGCTAGCAGTATCTAAAAAACTTCATGGCAAAAACCTCGGCTCAACTATTATCAAAATAGTCACTGAAATGGCAGCAAAATACTCTGCGTTAATGAGCGCCAGATTATTAATAGTAGATGCTGTTAATGATAAAGCTGGTTTCTATGAAAAATGTAACTTTGAATACTGCGTAAACAATAAGAAAGATAATAAAACTGCAAAAATGTACTTGGATTTACTCCATATTTAAGTATTGAAGTCAAGCCTGTCTGTTAGGATTGGTAATCCCCTCATTTTTAGCAGTATGCACTGCCCCCACAAAGTTAGACATACTAAAAATCCGAATTTTAGGGGTCAGTTCACACTGCGATTTTGCGGGAGGAATACCCTCAAAAACCTCAAATTTTATGATTTTATCCCCAGATAGTTTATGAGTAATTAAAACTTTAAATAACTCTCATACTTCAACTAGCAAATATGAACAACTTTCAAAATCAGCAGCATAAAACTTTTTCTCTAGATCATTTAATTAATGACCCTCGACTTTCAAGGCTTTTTTCAGAAAGCTCAGATAGCTGTGCCGTCCAACTCTGGATATTACAAAACAATACTGATGAGAATATTCATAACCGAATTGTTTATGGTCGTATAGTACCTCACAACTATTCTAATCATACTTGGTCTTATAGCAAAGAAAAAACAAAAAACAAAACGAAAGTTACTCAACTAAATCTATATATTGATAGTAACTTATGTAATTTGTTTTTGACTAGTTTATGTGAAGGCGATAATTTAGCTCTTATAAGTGAGAAATTAAGTTTAAACAGCAAGTCTGAGTTCAACGAATTATACGGTACCGTTAGTCTAGCAAGTGCTAATTTGGCCTATAAGCCTGTCTCATATTTATTAAATCGTGATGCCTATGATCTCAATGCTTATTCTAGCCCTCATGGTTCTGCAAGTGCGTTTAGTGCCTCAATAGTCCAACTGGATAAACCCAACTTGCTTTTATTAAATAGTTGTTACGATGCTGAACATATTGACATAATAATTAAAAAGCTTAACTCTGACACAGGGCTAAGCTTTAATAAAACTGATGAACCCCGTTTAGGTGATATTGAGCTATTAGTTTTCCCAACACTGAATGAGTTAGAACAAGACTTATTACTGATTGAAAGAAATAAAGATAATAACGACCTAAAAATACAATTAGATGCTTCCCAATTACCTGACTTTTCCTCTTTCCAATTTCGTCTAAACCTTTTCAATGATGGTCAAATCATTTACTCTTCCATCGCATTCGCTACACATATTCAAGAAAAAATATTTGAATATGACTTTCAAATAGATGAATTAATTGATACCATCACGGACGCTAGTGAAGTAGAGGTTTATGGTTATACAGAGTCATCTAACAATACAGGTATTTTATGTTGTCGATGGGGAGTTAACTATATTAGAGAAATTAATTTAAACGGCACAATACTAACTGATCAATACCAACCCATTAAACTAGATTGGTTAGAAAAAAATACAAGTCCTAAGCACTATTCACGCATTCAAGCTGCTTTGACGCCTATTCAAACCTGCCCGAGTTTTGACAGCACAGTTGGTAATCGTAATAACGATCCATGGGTTATTACTAATAGATCACTAAAGTCTATTTCTAAAAAAATTCGTACAGAGCTTCAACCTTCAAAATCAGAAGGTGAGTTTTTTCTTCACCGAGAAGGAACGACTAATCCCAGCAGACTAGAGCTAGTGGAATGGTTTCAACAACTTCTCAACAAACATCAAAATGCTCAAGTTATGCTTTTCGACCCTTACTTTGACATCACAGGACTGAAATTACTTAATCTTCACAGTAATAAAAATGCAGAATATTTAATCTTCACTTCTGTGCCTGAGAACTTTGAATCATTTAAAGAAGAGTCATCTGAAAGCTATACTAGCTCCAATAAAGGTGAGCAGCAAAGAGCAAAAACACTTAGTCAAACTCTTTATCATAACAGAGAGAAACTTTCACGAATAAAACTTAGGATACTAGGTTTAAGAGCTGAAACCCTGCATGACCGCTATATTTTGATATTAGATCAAAGTAATAAGCCTTTAAAAGGTTTCCATCTCTCAAACTCCTTACAATCTGTAGCGGAAAAATATCCTCTTTTAATTACACCTATCCCTTACGATACTCTTCTAAAAGTTGAAAAATACGCATCAGGACTTATTCATAGCATAGCAGAAAAACAAAATAATAAGTCTGAAGATAAAAACCCATATATTCAGACAATATTTGATTCATCAAAAATAACTCGCCCCAAACTTCAGAATGAAACCTTAGACTTTTTAAATAACCCTAGCGCAGGAAATGTACTCAGCCGATGGACTGGTGAAGTTTCTTTATCAGGCTTAAGTGGCGACACACTAAAAGAACAATTAACCACTTTAACTTTATTACAAAACAACGCACTCGATCTATCACAAACCAACGGTTTTGTTGATTGCGCTTCAAAAGCTCCTGATGATGTTAATTTCTTTGATGAATGGATAGTAATTAGCGAATTATTAGCACACACTCCAGTTAGTGCTGTTTATAACTCTACTTTGAGTGAAACACCCCACTTCTTGGAGAACCTAAAAAACTATCTATATAGATATTTGCAAGATACAAAATTAGATAATAGCAAAAACACCCAAGTCATTGATTCAGAGCTCCTAACAAACTCTCTTAATGGATTATTAAAAAATTCAGTGGCACTCTACCACCTCACAAAGCAACTGAAACATGCACCACTAGAGTGGTCCGAATATTATGCAATCACTTTACTGTGGCAGTATGCGCCAGAAAAATTAGTCATACTTGCCGAAAAGCTATTAGATGAGGAAAAATTACAGTCTACTAAAGGGCTGACTTGTAGGCGAGTAGTTATCGGTCAAACAGTAGAGCAAATGGTTATGTCCGCACAAATCAACATTAGCGAACACCAGCTAACCTTACTACTCAATAGCGTATCGCCATTTTTACAATGGATTGGTTTTAAGTCTATAAAAGAAAAAATCTTTCAAACAGAAGAAGTTGATTTGACTCTACAATTTTTAAGCCTATTACCTGAAAAACACAGACTAACTTTCTTGGCTTGGATAGTTAGTAAGTTGCAAGATAAAAGTGATCGTTTTACTCTACTCCGTGAAAAGCTTATTGAAAAGATTTTTATCGAACTCCCTGACTCTTTATCAGCCGAAGAGACCCAAGACTTAATTGATATTCTCAAAAACAGAGCACCGAACTTAATTCAGGCTAACGCACGGATATTTGAAGAAATAATATATCCATTACTTCAAACAAAGCAAGTTGATTATGATTGTGTCAGTAAACTTTGGTTAGGAGATCTCGTATTAGAACTAGAGAGCAAAAACACAACTTATAGGAGTACCTTCACGCATATAACATCTGGAAAAGCACTCAATATCTGTGCCTATCTTTTTGCAAATAATACTAATCCGCAAGATACATTTATCGAATCGATTAAAAAAACATTAAAGAAATCTCAAAAAGTAGTGGAGCAACCCTTAGCCAGCACTTCTAACTGGAGCTTATGGGATGATGCCATTACCACCGCCATGTGGATATTAATATTTACGCAATGGGTTAAATTTTATCAACTTCAAAACCGTGTAAACACTGACGTTATTGAAATATTAATTACTGACGCTCGAGATATCGCTATGCGACAACCTATGCACGAGTGGGAACAATATCTTGATTCCCCTAGCAGTGAACTAGCCGCTTGTTTAAAAGAAGTAGAACAATTGGTCAAAGATACTGAGAATAAATTAACACAATTTGACTAAAGCTCCCTCTGCAACACTAGTTGTCCGATCATCTGATTTTTATCTTTGATTCATTTGAGGAGGTGAAGAGTGTCTTACAATGTCAACTTACAGTACAGAATTTAAAGTGCGGATCGTTAAAATAATGATGCCACCCAACAACCAGAGTGTCAGTCAAATTAGTCGAGAAAGCGGTATTCATGTCTCCAACTTAAACAGTTGAAGAAAACAGTTTCAAACAAAAGAATTTGTTGTGCCTGCCAAGTTATCTTCCCCCGACCAATGGGGCGCAAAATCCAAGTTAGCTGCTATTATCCAGACTACCAGTACAAATGAGTCTGAGCGTTCGAGTTATTGCCATGAGCACGGCATTTATCCGGAGCAGTTGAATGCGTGGAAAATCGCTTTTGAAGCTGCCAATGCCACGGAAGGATCGGTTACTAAAGCGGTCTTAGCTGCTGAACGCAAAAAGAGCTCAGGTTATCTGAAGCAAATACTTAAGGAAAGTAGCAAAAATCATAAGTCAATGCGCCGGCCAAGTTAATTGACGCTAAATCGGACAAGGTAGTTGACGTTCTATAACCACCCCATGCGACGTTACTGATGTTGGGTTCTTTTCCGCCCCCACATAGTCGTTGGAAAATGGATTTTTATTATCCAAATTTGCAAAATGATATGTGGCGAATTTTTAATCTAGCTTTTTTTGAGCAATAAAAATCCTTTTAATAGCTTATTCATATCAAAGAGGCTTGTATGAGTAAACTATTAATTTATGGAACTATAAAATCAATTTAAATGAGTGACTCGTTGGTTTAAATCTCGTTGTATACAAACACTAGGGATAGACCCTATATCTCCTAAGTATTA
This sequence comes from bacterium, assembly GCA_012511355.1. Taxonomy (GTDB): domain Bacteria; phylum Bacillota_I; class Bacilli_A; order RFN20; family UBA1709; genus JBMNFL01. The sequence goes on from JAAZGG010000073.1 coordinate 5,845, forward strand.
ATAATTTATACTTGTTCGGTAACTAAGAATTAACAACAAACATAAGAGACTAACCATGAGCCTAAAGAAAAGTATTTTTCTAACCCTTTCACTTTCTGTCGTAACAACCATCAACGCTGGAACTATTGAAGAAGGTATTTTTAAATCAAGCCTTCTTAATCAAGAGTTTAAGTATCTAGCGTATATTCCTGATTCAAAACCTGAAAAAGTTCTCTATATGCTACATGGCGCAGGTGGTGCAGAAACTGACTGGGTTGTCAAAGGTGGCATTAAAGAAACCGCTGATGCCTTAATGCCAAAAGGCAAACTAGATAACTATCTGATTGTGATGCCGACGATCGGTGCACACAGTTGGTATGTCGATTCTGATGAGACTAAAACTGAACAAGCTATCGTTAACGAGCTTATTCCATACATTGAGGACAAATACAACATTACGCCCGAAAGAAAAAATCGTGCTGTCGCTGGATTATCTATGGGTGGTTATGGTGCATTAAACCTTGCTCTAAGTCATTCCAAGCTCTTTTGTGCAGCAGGTATCATTAGCCCGGCTATTTACGATCCACTACCTCCAGAAACATCTGCCGCAAGAAAAGCACCACCATTCCTAAAAGATGGAGAATTCAGTGAAGAGGCTTGGACTCAAACACTTTATAAAGCACGGCTGGATAACTACCGACAAAACAACCTCGTTACACCCATGTTCATTGCTAGTGGTGATGAGGATTTTCTGAATATCGTTAATGCTGCTGGTCAGCTTTATTGGGAATTAAACACAACCCAACCAAAGGATGTCGAGTACCGAGTAATTGATGGTGATCACGATTGGTTAACCTTCAGACAACTCTCTCTACCGGCACTAGACTTTATTAATGAGAAGTGTAAAGGATAATAAGATAATCCCTTAATCGAGGGTTGTAGGATGTTTTAGATAAAGGTCACATATGATTTAAGATTGTATGTGACCTTTATTTTTCAGAGGCAAGACGGCGGACTTTTCCCCTATCCCTATCTGGCAGGATAGTTGTCACTCTCTAATTTTAACCAGATAAGCGGTAAAAGGACATTCCTCATGGTTCATTATTCCGATGAGCGTAAAGAAGCCATTCTCAGTAAACTGCTGCCACCCTACA
>JAAZGG010000004.1 GCA_012511355.1 bacterium
GAGGTGGAATTCTATCCCATGAGTGCAAAAGAAATTGCCGATTATGTCGCCACCAAAGAGCCTTTAGATAAAGCAGGTGCTTATGCTATTCAAGGACTGGGTGCTAAATATATAAAAGCCATTAACGGCGATTTTTATACCGTAATGGGACTACCAATCGCTAAAATTATTCAAGAATTGAAACACCTATAAAAGAAAAATGTTAGCTCTTGTCTAACATTTTTTAATAACAGCAACGATAATTTTTTGAACGTGAAGGTCTATAAGAACTAATCTCCAACTTATCAAAAAGTTCTTCCAGCGTTTTTTTAGCACGCTCAAGAGAATCCTTTACTTCATATTCAACTTCGTAATCGTAAAGACTACGATAATAATTTTCGTCTAGAAAAAGTTCGCCCCCTTCATAAGGGCAAGAAATTCGTTTAGTAAGTAGGCGCCCAATGACCACAAATTTTAGTTTTTCTAAGCCAGTAAGGGGAACTCGACCCGTTTTGATAATCTTTTGATATTCTTCGGCACTAATTGGAATATTTGTTTCTTCCATACCCTCTTTAAGTGGCTTTTTTAAGGTCAATTCTTTTTGGGTCCCAATAGTTCTTATGCGTAACATCCAAGCCTTTTCACGTAAATGCTGGTCCAACGTATCAAGATATTCATTATTTTGAACAAAACTTTTTTGATCGTCTAATTTTAAATATTGGTGCAATTTAATAAAATCTTCCTTGTTTAATAAATACTTGGCCTCAATTTCGATAAATTTGCTCATTATTATACCTCCTTTTTCAAGTTTATGATACAATAATAAAAGAGAATTAGAAAGAGGTTAAATGGATGAAAAAGTTTACCATCTATAGTCGCACCGATAATTTCTCCATTAATGCTGCCCAAAGAATTAGGGAAGAATTGGAAGCTAATGCTTGGATTAATGATGATGTTAATCCTGAATTTGTTATTGTTATTGGCGGCGACGGCAAGGTTTTGCGGGCCATTCATCGTTACTTGAACCAACTCGATAAAACTAAATTTGTCGCTTTGAACACGGGGACACTTGGTTTTTTAACCGACTATAATTCTAAAGATGTCAATCTTTTAATTGATGATCTTTTAACTAAAGACTACCAAGAAGAAAAATGTCATTTACTGGAAGTAAATTATTTTTATGATGATAAAAAGGAGCAACATTTCTGTGTTAATGAACTGCGTGTAGAACACCGTTTTCGCACTTTAGAAATTAATGTTGCAATTGATAATCAAGACTTTGAAAAAACCTTTGGTAATGGTCTTTGTATTTGCAGTCCTTTAGGTTCAACTGCTTACAACCGTTCCTTAGGCGGTCCCTTAGTTGAGCGCACAATTAAGGCTATAACTATTAGCGAAATCGCCCCAATCAATACTCGGAATATTCGCACTTTATTAAATCCCTTAATTTTAGATGAAACACACAAAATAAGCCTAGAATCTCAATATTTTGAATCCGCCTACATCGGCATTGATTACTACTCCATAAAAAAACCGAAAGCCGGGAAAATTGAAGTCCAGCTTAGTCCAAAATGTGTGAACTTAATTCACTTCCGAGAAAATAGTTTCTTGAAGAAAATCAAAGAAAAATTTCTTGATTAAAAAACATGGCTTGAAACCATGTTTTATTTTTTATAACAATCATCCTTACAATTAGGACAATCCGGACCACAATTACTCTCATACATGAGACGACGTAGTTCTCGCGGGATAAAGGTCCTAATCTCTTCTTTATTATAACCAACTTGCATCAAGCGATCATTAACGATGATAGGTCGCTTTAAAACCGTTGGATTTTCACGAATAAAAGCGATTAATTCACTGACTTTCATACTATCAATATCAACATTACCCTCCTTAATAATTTTGGAGCGCTTAGAGATAATATCATCAGTCCCGTTTTCGCTTTTTACCAAAATGTCTCTAATTTCCGCCTCCGACAAAAGCGCCGTCAAAATATTCTTTTCCTTGAAAGGGATTTTGTGCTCCTTTAAAAAGGCGATGGCCTTACGACAGGAAGCACAACTTGGAGACGTATAGATTCTAATCAATTAAATCACCTTCTGTTGTTATTTTAACAATTATAGTAAAAACTAGTCAACTGTGTAGTGTGATAAAACATATGTTACAGAAATAAATAAAAAAAGAGAGAGACTCTGGTACAATAAGTTTATCCAAAAAAAGGTACCGAAAGGAGCTCTCTCATGACTAGTATAACCGAAGAAATGCGC
>JAAZGG010000074.1 GCA_012511355.1 bacterium
CAAGAGGCAAGTTCAAGGTATTCTTCAACCCTCAGTCGCATCGTTAAAGCGGCTTTATTGGTAAAGGTAATGGCGAGAATTCGCTGAGCAGGAACACCATTGTTGGCAATTAGATAAGCCACCCGAGTAGCTAAAACGCGAGTTTTGCCACTCCCTGCCCCAGCAACAACTCTGACAAAGCGCTCTTCACTGGTAACAGCTGCGTATTGTCCCTCGTTTAATTTACCGAGCAATTCTTCCATTTTCTCACCACCCATCACTTAAAAGTTTACCATAAAATGCCCTTTTAATAAATAGGAATAACAATAAAAATTGTTATTTTGTTTGTCCTCTTTTTACTTGTGTGCTAGAATATAGCCCGATGAGGTAGCCTATGAAAGTTACGAAAGCACTTTTTTTATCACTTGTTTTTACTCTAGCTTATCTAACGGCTTTTTTATTGATTCATTTCCAAAAAGTCGAGATTTTAGCGTATGTTTTACTGCTTGTCTTACCCTTTTGCACTTTACCCTATCTAAATAAAATGCCCAATTGGCTTTTAGTTCTCTCTAGTGCCATAATCTTAGTACCCGCTTTGATAATCAATCTAGATAAGGCCTTAGTAAGCGTGTTTCCATCACTTGCTTTAGCCATCACTTCTTCCCTACTTATAAAAAGAAAGGAAGGGGTTGGCAATTTTATCTACGCTTCATTAAGTGTTGCTTTTGCCGCTTTGTGTTTAGGGGTGGGAATTATTGCTTCCAACCAAGGCATCTTCTTTTATAGGGCCTTTATGCGTTTACTAAATATGTCTAGAAGTGCTAATAATTATCTAGCACCGACAATCTGTCTTATAGTTTGTTTTTTAGAAGCCGTTGCCCTTTATCTTTTTGCTAGATTTGTTCTGCAAAACAAAGATTTTACCTTTGCCAAAAAACCGCGATTTTATCTTGCTTTTTTAGCAGCGCTAGCCTTAATCCTGGCCTTTATTCCCTTTAAGGATGCTAGTTATCGTTATCTAGCGATGATAGCCGCTATAATCTATGCCATTCCTATCGCTATTTATGGTTACCAAAACTGTAATAAATTGATCCTATTATTAGCCATTCAAGCGGGAACATTTTTAGTGGTTTCCTTACCCTTGTTATTATTGGTTTTTGAAAATGAACGGCAAATACTTGCTTATATAATTATGTTTTTACCAGTCATTATTTTTGCTTATTACCTTTTAATTAGTAAAAAAACAGAGCCACTTTCTTTAACGAAAGGAAAAAAGCATGGATAAGGCAAGTAAAGTAAGCATTGAAGCAAATGAGGTCGTGCTTTATAGTAAACCTTTTTCACTTTGGCGTATCTTAACCAACACCTGGGTTAATGTCTTTTTGACTATGGTTTTCCTGCTCTTATTTACCCAGTATTTTATCAAAGGAGCGGAAAAAAACTTGCTAGCTTTAATTATCTTACAGGCTGGGCTCTTAATTATGATTACTATTCTCTGCGCTTTTGATTATCGGGGCTCCTTTTTTTATTTAACCGATAAGCGCATCATCTACGCTCAAGCCTCACAAAGTCAAAAAAAGTGGTTGAATTTAAAATATAGTGAATTAGATAAAATCTACTGCAGTTCTTATAATCTAATTGTTAAGAGCAAAGAGGGTAAAAAGTTTACCCTACTCTGTCTTGCGAAACCCCAAGAAGTCTTAAGTAAAATTGAAGAAATTCGCAAAAAAAATTAAGCCTTAGCTTAACTTTCCCGCATTTTATAATATTTTTTCCTTTTATATTTAACCTCATCAAAGGCGTAAAGACAATCTAGGCCGTGGCGATCAAGCATGGCTTGTAGTAAAGAAGCGGTTGCTGAAGCATCAGAAACGGCACTGTGAAAATTAAAATTTGGCAAATCATACTGGGCACAGGCATGTCTTAAAGCCGGAATATTATTATGAGCGACGTTATTGAGTTTAGCATAGGCTTTGCCAAGATCAAACCAACGCAGCATATTGATTTCAAAGAGCTCATCTTGGGCATTGAAAAGTAGATCAAACATACTTAAATCATTGGCGATGGCCCAGCCACAGAAAAGGGTGCTGGCTAAATCAAAATTTAAAAAATAATCAATCGTTTGGCGTTTGGCCATACTCGGATAGATCCCTTCTCTTTCTAAAACTTTTTCATTGATGCCAGTGTATTTTCGAATGTAACGATTGAGATGAAGGCCCTCTCTTAAGGTAATATAAACCGAAAAAGAGCTAAATTTTATTAGCTTTTTTTCTTGTAGTTCATAGGCATCCATGGCGATTTCTAAAGGCTGACTGCCAGCTTTTGAAGAAACGAATTCGGTATCGAAAATCACGATGGTTTTTACTTCACGCATTAAGTTAAAAAACTCCGAATAAGCATTAAAATTAGATAGACAACAAGAAGGAAATTAACAATCAAAACTATAATAACCACGCGTTTGTGTTTAGCTTCGAGTTTTTTAGCGATTTTGGGATCAAGCATCATATCACTCCTAAAAATCTAAATTATTGGGCGTCCTTGGGTAAGGAAGGACATCCCTTATGTTTTGCATCCCAGTTATATACATTAAAAATCTTTCAAATCCAATACCAAAGCCGGCATGAGGAACGCCACCATAGCGCCTTAAGTCAGCATACCATTTTAAATCTTCAGTATGCATATCTAACTCTTGCATGCGTTTAACTAGGTAATCATAGCGATCTTCACGCTGGCTACCACCTAAAATCTCGCCAATTCGCGGGACTAATAAGTCGCAGGCCGCTACGGTTTTCCCATCATCGTTTAAACGCATATAAAAGGCCTTAATATCTTTGGGATAATCAATTAGGAAAAGGGGACCATTGGCATATACTTCGCAGAGATATCTTTCGTGTTCTGACTGTAGATCCATGCCCCATTTAATCTCGGTGACTTCGAATTTATAACCGTCTTTTACAGCCTTTTTTAAAATCTCAATCCCTTCGGTATAAGTCAGTTTTTGGAAGGGCGTTTTAAGAATGTTGTCAAGTCTTGTAAGCAAATCTTTATCGATCATCTTATTGAAGAATTCCATCTCAAGTGGACAGTTTTCTAAAACATAAGAGATGCAATACTTCAGGCAATCTTCAATTAAATCCATATCATCATCTAAGTCGGCAAAGGCGATTTCTGGCTCCACCATCCAGAATTCGGAGGCATGGCGCACGGTATTAGAGTTTTCGGCCCTAAAGGTGGGACCAAAAGTGTAAACATCGCGGAAAGCAAGGGCAAAAGCCTCAGCGTTTAATTGACCAGAAACCGTTAAAGCGGCTTTTTTACCAAAGAAATCTTTCTCGTATTGATCATCGTGACGGGTGGTAACAGTAAACTCTTCACCCGCCCCCTCGGCATCGTTAGAGGTAATAATGGGAGTATGAA
>JAAZGG010000075.1 GCA_012511355.1 bacterium
AAAGTAGCCTTTGTCCTAATGATAGTTGTCACCATTCTCTGGGGTGGCGGTTACTCAGCGGCACAACTAGCAATTGACGATGGCTGGTCAGTTTATTCTATTTTATTCTTTCGCAACTCTATCGGTTTTTTGATTTGCTTACTTTTTTGTATTAAAACCAAATTTTGGAAAGATAAATATAGCCTTAAAGTCGGCTTTGGGGCGGGAGTCATCTTCTTTGTAGCCTATGCTTTTCAATTAGAAGGACAGAAACTAACTTCCATTCCTAATACGGCCTTTATTACTACTTGTGGGCTGGTTTTTGTGCCCATTATTTTACGAATTGTTTTCAAAAACAAACTTCGTTGGACTGTTGTTTTAGCCTTTGTTTTAGAAATTATCGCAGCCCTAGTTTTAAGTTTTACCCATGAAGTTGCCTTTCACATCGGCGATGCCCTTGTGCTTGTCGGTGCCTTTCTTTTTGCCGTTCACATTATTTTTATTGATAAAAAAGCTAAAGATTTAAACCCCATAGTTATAACTTGCGTCCAACTTTTTACCATGGGAGTTTTAGCAGGGATTTCTATTATTATTAGATCAGATCCTCTTACTGGAGGACCTAAAGGCTGGCCGGGGATTCTATTCTGTGCTCTTTTTGCTACCGCTTTTTGTTCGGCGGGACAATATTGGGCCCAAAAACACCTTTCACCTAACGAAACTTCAATTATTATGTCCCAAGAAGGCTTGTTTGCTACTATTATCTCTATCATTCTTTATGGTGAAGTTATAACAGTTAACTTGGTTGTTGGGGCTGTTTTAGTTACCATCGCCATTTTCTTAATCCAAGTTCAAGTAAAAAACGGAAAGAAAATACCTGTAAAAAACTTGGAAACGCCAGTTAAAAACGATATAATAGATGATACTTAGGAGTATTGTTATGAATCGCTTAGAAAAAGTATTAAAAGAGGCCCTAGTCCAGGCTTTTAAAAATTCTTTCAATCTCGTGGTTGAAGACATTATGCTTGAAATCCCTAAAAATTCTCTTTTGGGTGACTATTCAAGCAACGTTGCCCTGCGCTATGCTAAAACTCTTAAAACTAAACCGCAAATAGTTGCCAATAAACTCAAAGAAGAATTATTGGCTTTTTCACTTCCCGTTCATAAAATTGAAGTCGCTGGACCTGGTTTTATTAATTTTTATCTTAAAGAAAGTGCTCTTGCTTCTTGTATTAATGTTGTTATTGAAAAAGCCGATCGTTATGGCGAAAACAAAACGGGTGCCGGTCAGAAAGTTTTAGTTGAATATGTGTCGGTTAACCCAACTGGCGATGTGCATGTTGGTCACTCTAAAGCGGCCGCTTGGGGCGATTCAACTACCCGGCTTATGAAAGCTAGTTCTTACGAGGTTTTGCGGGAGTTTTATATTAATGATGGTGGCAATCAAATTGACAATTTAGGTGAGTCTTTGCTTAGCCGTTATCTTGAACTCTTTGACCTTGATTATCCTATGCCCACTGATGGTTACTATGGTCCAGACATTATTGAAATCGCCCAAGATATTAAAGATTGTGATGGCGATAAATGGCTAACAGTAGACCAAAAAGAACGTTTAGAGTATTTTAAAACCGAGGGGACGAAAAGAGAACTAGAAAAAATACAAGAAGTTTTATCACGTTTTGGTGTTACTTTTGATTCTTGGATAAGCGAGAAAAAAATCCGTGAAGATGGACGAATTGAAGAGGTTATAGAAAGACTACATAAAGCCGGCTTCCTCTATGAAGAAGACGGAGCTCTTTGGTTTGCCTCAACTCGCTATGGCGATGACAAAGATCGCGTTTTAAGAAAACAGGATGGCTCCTATACTTATCTTGCTCCTGATATCGCTTATCATGCCTATAAAATTGAGCGTGGTTATTCTAAACTCGTCGATTTATTCGGCGCCGACCATCATGGTTATGTTGCTAGAATTAAAGCCGCCTTACAAGCCCTTGGCAATGATAGCGATTGCTTAGAAGTTGATCTTGTACAAATGGTTAGACTTTTAAAAGACGGTACTGAGGTTAAAATGTCAAAAAGGACAGGTAATGTTATTACTCTCAGTGAATTAATAGAAGATATCGGTGTCGATCCTTTGCGTTATTTCTTCTGCTCACGTGATGTTAGTAGTCATTTGGACTTTGACTTGGATTTGGCTGTTAAACAATCCGCTGACAATCCGGTTTACTATGCCCAATATGCTCACGCGCGCATCTGTTCAATCTTGAAAATGGCCCCTTCTTTTAAAAAACAAGAAGTGTATTCTTTATTAACTCATGAAAAAGAAGTTGAATTATTAAAATTAAACACAGATTTACCTAATGAGGTGGCTTCGGCTGCTAAAACGAGAGGCCCCAAGACAATTAGTAACTATATTCAACTCTTAGCTCAAGCCTTCCACGCCTTTTATGGTCTTTGCAAAGTTATCGATTCTAAAAACCCAAAACTTTCTAATGAACGGTGCGGATTGCTACTGGCTTGTAAAATCACTATGAAAAACGCCCTAAATTTGATTGGGGTTAGTGCTCCAGAAAAAATGTAATCTTGCGATAGCGCGAAGGAAGCGCTATCTTTTTTTAACTTTTTTAAACTTTTTGCAAATTACCCCTTATCAAATGAATTTTGTTGGGGTATAATGTGGTCTATGAAGTTAGGGTCGTATAAGCCTGGTAATTGGTCCGGGTGTCTCTACCTCGTCACCGTATAATGACGAGACTACGATTACTAAAAGCGTTTTCCAGCGCGCCTTCAACGTTATCCACACGACTTTAACTTCGGTATAAGAAAAAAGGAGGACCCAATGTACAATTTTCTTAACAGGGTTTTCAAACTAGAAGAAAACCACACCACAGTTAGAGCCGAAATTGTTGGAGGTTTAACCACTTTCTTCGCAATGTGCTACATCATTATTGTAAATCCTAATCAAATGATTGGTTTCAGTTTTGATGTCCCTGGCATATGGGGTATTTGGAACGCTTGCTTTGTCGGTGGTATCCTTGCGGCTGTTATCGCGACTCTATGTATGGCTTTTTTAGCCAACAAACCTTTTGCCCTCGCGGCGGGAATGGGATTGAACTCATTCTTTTTTGTTTCGTTTATTCTACCATGTCTTATTGGAGGTCATTCAGTTTTTGATGGCTATGGTGCTGGCTTAGCTGTCATTCTTATCTCAGGTATCATTTTCTTAATCTTGTCTATTACTGGAGTAAGAAAACACATCGCCACCTCCTTGCCAACGAGCTTGAAATGTGCTATTCCCGCTGGTATCGGTCTATTCATCGCTCTTATCGGTTTTGCAAATTCGGGAATCGTTGTCGGTAACCCCTATACTTTTGTAGCACTTACTGATTTCAGCACTTGGAAAAGCGCTGCCCCTGCTCTTGTAGCCTTTATTGGCTTAGTTGTTATTGTTGTTCTTGCTAAATCCAAGATTTCTTGGTTAAGAAGTAGCGCTGTTATTCTTGGCATTTTAGTAGCTACGGCTTGCTTTTATGCTTTTGGGCTATTTGATAGCGAAGCCATCGTAAAAACTTCAGTTGGTACTGTCTTCAGCGACTGGGCAAAACACGGGCTTTTCAATTTAAAATTTGGCAAAGCCTTTGACGGCGTAACTATTGGTTCAGTATTCTCTGTTATCATGTTAGTCATTACCTATTGTTTAGTTGATATTTTCGACACCTTAGGTACTGTTTATGGCACCGCCACTGAAGCTGGTTTAGTGGACGAGAATGGTGATCCCCAAAATTTACAAGAAATTATGCATTCTGATGCTATCGGTACTGTTGCTGGTGCAGTAACTGGTACATCAACTATCACTACTTTCGTTGAGTCGGCAAGCGGTGTTGCATCAGGGGCTAGAACTGGACTTGCTAGTGTTGTCACTTCTATCCTTTTCTTGCTTTGCTTGTTTGTTGCCCCCGTTGCTCAATACGTCCCAACCGCGGCAACTGCGCCCGCTTTAATCTATGTCGGTATCTTGATGATCAAAAACATTACTAATGTGGACTTCACCGACATCACTAATGCGGCGACCGCATTTATGACTCTAGCCATTATGCCTTTAACCTATTCTATTAGTAATGGCATTATGGTGGGTGCTATTACCTATGTTTTATTGAGATTACTAACTGGTAAATACAATAAGAAAGATCTTGTTGTCACAGGGATTGCGATATTAGCAATCTTGAAATTCGTATTCGTTAAGATGTAATTATAAAGGGCTTTCAGCCCTTTATTTTTATATAGATTTAAGGAGGTCTCTATATGGACAAAAAACTATTATTTGACTACAACGAAAAGCCCAAAAAGGGATTATGGCTGTTGCTGTCTTTCCAGCATGTCTTTGCCATGTTCTCGGCTACCGTTCTAGTCCCCATGCTTACAGGTCTACCGATTTCTGTAGCGCTCTTTTCTTCAGGTGTTGGAACTTTAATCTACATCCTTTGTACTAAAGGAAAGGTTCCCATCTATTTAGGTTCAAGCTTTGCCTACATCTCCTACATCATTGCAGCAGCGGCGATGACAGGTGATTTTGGGGCAGCTTTAACTGGTATTGTTATTGTAGGTATTATTTACTGTATTGTCGCCTTAGTTATTAAGTTAGTTGGAACCGGCTGGCTTAAAAAGCTTCTACCCCCTATTGTTATCGGCCCAATGATTATGGTTATTGGTTTATCCTTATCAAGTGTGGCCGTCGCTCAATCTGGCCTCATTGAAGGCGGGAGTTGGTATTCAATAGTGGTCGC
>JAAZGG010000005.1 GCA_012511355.1 bacterium
ATTGTCATTCATTCAGGGGCTGGGCAAACTTTAGCCGCGGCCGCTACGGAAATTCTCATCTCGCTTTTTAAAGTTGAGCTCATTATCAATTTTGGTATTGCTGGTGCTTTGAATGAAAAACTAGGTCTCAATAAGGTTGGCATCGTTGAAAAGATTGTTGACTATCAATATGATTTATCGCAGTTTGATGACCGTGAAGTTGGACGCCATCTTAAATACCCAAATGTTGAAATAATGACAAACAGTAGTCTATTAAAGCAGGCACTCGCCCTAGAACCCCAACTAGTAAAAGTCACCTGTGCTTCGGGAAATAAGTTCGTTGCTAGCACCAAAGAAAAGCAAGAAATTGAAGAAAAATTTAACTGTGATATTATCGAAATGGAAGCCGCTTCAATTCAATTAATTGCCGATATGCATGCAATCCCTGTTCTTTTTATCAAAGGAATTTCTGACTCCTTAACTGGCGGTGTTCAACAATATGAAGTTATGAAAGAGAAGGCCGCTAGTAGTTGTTTTCGCCTTCTTAAATATTTTCTTGAAAGCGATACCTTCTAAAAAAGAATTAAAAGCATCTAGAATTATAACAAGTTAGTTGTTAAAATGGATATTATGAAACTCAACATTAAACGGACAGTCTATATCGGTTTAGCTTTTTTAACCACTATGCTCTTGTGGCAGGTGTATAACTGGTATGTCCCAATTTTTCTTAATGACTTTTTATCAGATGTCTTTGCAGGCGACAAATTAGTTATTGGAATCATCATGGCCTTAGACAATCTTTTTGCCTTGTTTATGATTCCTTTAATGAGTTACTTTTCTGACAAAACCAAGAATCGTCTGGGTCGCCGCGTTCCTTATATCATCGCTGGTATCTTATTGAGTGCTACTTTCTTTGTACTCCTACCCTTTGCTAACGATAGTGGTCATATCTGGCTTCTCATTGCCAACACACTTCTTGTTTTAACGGCTATGAACATCTATCGTTCCCCCTGTGTAGCTTTAATGCCCGACGTCACACCTAAACCCCTAAGAAGCAAGGCTAACAGTGTCATTAATATTTGTGGCGGTTGTGGGGTGGCCATCGGCTATCTATCCATCGTCTTCTTTTCCTATGACAATTACATTCCCTTTTTCATTACCAGTGGTGTAATGATCTTGATGCTGATCATCTTTCTTTTTAAAGTTGATGAGAAAAAATTTGTGGCAGAATATCGAAAGCAGTTAGAAGAGGCCGGCATCAGTGAAGAAGAAGATCAAAAAGAAGAGATAATTGAAGGTGGTGCCACAAAAACCAATTATAAAAATGTTTTGTTGATTTTAGCCGTTGTCTTCTTTGTCTTTATGGCTAATAATGCCGTAGAAACCTTTATTTCTCTTTATAGCGAATATGTCTTTGTCGAAACAGTTAGTCTCCCCCTCAACATGAATCCAGGGGCCTTAGTAATCATCCCCTTTGGGATTGGCAGTTTTCTTTGCGCCGTTCCGGCCGCCTTACTGGCTTCTAAAATAGGGCGTAAAAGAGTTGTAAATATTGGGGCCATCATGATGGCTGGTGCCTATATCGGGGTCAGTATTCTTGGTTATAGTATGGGCTTTTCCTACTTCCTCTTACTCTTGTTTTTAATTGGGGGCTTTGGTTTTTCCTTTATTACCATCAATATCTATCCCCTTGTTATCGATAACTGCTCCAGTGAAAATGTTGGTAAATACACGGGGTATTATTACACTGCCTCCATGCTAGCCCAATCAGTAACGCCAGCCGTTGCGGGTCTACTGATGAGTGGTCTTGTTTTTAATGACATGCGCTTCTTATTTCCCTATGCGACAATTTGTATGATCATCGCTTTACTCGTCAGCCTTCTTATCGTGGATGATAAACTAAAAAAAGAGTCATAAGCCCAGGTGGCGGAATTTGGTAGACGCAATAGATTCAGAATCTATCGGTTTAAAACCATGCCGGTTCAAATCCGGTCCTGGGCACCACTTTTAACTCAAAAATTATAGAAAAATGGCTATTTGTACTAAACGCCTAAAAAATCCGTTATTATACTTTTTGAAGAAAAATAAAGTAAAACTAAGTTCTAATTCAATATTAAATGCCAATTAAATAGTTTAATTCTCATCACCCATTAACCATCTAGCTAAATCAAATACTTTTACACCATCTTTTATTATCATTGGATGTGTTGTATTTGCTATTACAATTTTAGGATAAGCATCTTTTATAGCAATTAAAGGGGCAATTTCTCTTTTTAATGTTTCTTCTCTACTTATATTATCTGCTACTTGAATATAGATTTTTTCACTACCCTTAATAGCAATAAAATCTATTTCTTTTTCATAAAGTTTACCAACATATATATCATATCCACGTCTTAGTAACTCTATGGCTACCACATTTTCATAAGCCCTTCCATAATC
>JAAZGG010000076.1 GCA_012511355.1 bacterium
TGTTAGAGGAATTAGATGACGTGCAAGAGGTTTATCATAACGTCGAACTGTAGCAAAGCCCAAGTTAAAGAAAGGACAATTATTTGTCCAATTTTCGGTTGAACTTAGGCTAGAGGGATTTAAAATCGAAAGTTATAAATAGGTGGGCTAGCCTTCCTATTTTTATTTCATAAAGGAGGGATCTTCGTTGAAGAAAGTCGTCTCATTTACCAAAGTCGTTAAAGAAGAAGTCTCTCTTTACGAGGGTTGGGAAGTTGCTGATTATCGAGCTTTGTTATCAAGTTTTATTAAGATAAACGGTCATTTATTGCTGCGCAACAATGAATGGTTGATTTTTATTCGCAGTGAAAACATTAAAGTTGCTAAACTAATTATTAAGTTATTAAAAAAACTTTATCCCGAAAGTCAACAACGCATCATTATCAGCGAGAAAAAGAAACTTCGGGTAAATAGTGATAACAAGGTTGTTAATATTGAGGTGCAAAATGGAGTCAAAGAAATTCTAAAAGAATTAGCGATTTATAGTGAAGAAAAGGGTTTTACCCTTTTACCAGCCATGTCTTATTTTAAAAACATGGAGATGCGGAAAGCTTATTTAGCAGGAGCCTTTCTTGCTAGTGGGAGTGTAAATTCTCCGCAAACCAAAAATTATCATTTAGAAATCGCGGTTGAGACTAAGACGTTAGCGACTTACCTTCAAAGGTTATTGAAAAAGTTCTATCTGGAAGCCAAACTCATCAAAAGACGCAAACAAATTGTGGTCTATCTTAAGAAGAGTGATCAAATAGCTGATTTTTTGAAGATGATTGGCGCTTGGAATAGTTTGCTTCATTACGAAGGAATAAGGATCCAACGCGATCAGTATAACTCGCTTAATCGCCTTTATAACTGTGAGATTGCTAATGAAAGGCGGGCTTTAGAAAAAGGCAATGAGCAGGCCGCTTTGATTGACTGGTATGCCAGCAAAATTGGTTTAGAAAAATTAGATCCCCCTTTAAGAATAGTAGCGGAAGCTAGACTTAGTAATCCTGATGCCACCTATTTAGAGTTAACCGATTACATTCGGAAAAATAAAGGTGTTAGCTTATCAAAATCCGGCTTGTCTTACCGTTTAACTAAATTAATCAATGAATTAGAGACACTGAAAGGAATAAGAAAATGAAAAAAACAGTTGAACAAATCTTTGGAGAAAGAGTTAGAAGTTTAAGAATGATTGCTAAAATTTCACAAGAAGAATTAGCCTTTCGGGCGGATTTGAATCGCAACTATATCTCTGATATAGAATGTGGTCGTCGCAATGTTTCTTTAAAGTCCATTGAGAAAATCGCTAAAGGGCTAAACGTCAGTATTGACGCTTTGTTTATTGAGTAAAAGGAGTTGATATTGATGGATGAAAAGATGATTGAAAGATTGGAAACAATTCTCAAACGGTCAATATATTTAGAAAAAATGATGCAACTACCAAGTGTGGCTGAAGATTTTCAGCGTTATAAACTCTACGCTAAAGAACACACTAATCTTGAAGAAATTGCTAGTGCTTATAAGAAATATAAAGAGGCCTGTCAAGCTAGAGAGGATGCTTTAATATTAGAAAAGGATAACGATCCTGCCATTTCTAAACTAGCGAAAGAAGAACTGGAAAAAGCGGAAGAAAAAGTAGCTAAATTAACCGAAGAACTTCAATTTTTACTGCTTCCTAAAGACCCCAATGATGAGAAGAATATCATTATGGAAATTCGTGGGGCAGCTGGCGGGGATGAAGGTAATATTTTCGCAGGCGATCTATTAAGGATGTATGGCAAGTATTGTGATGCCAAAGGCTGGCATTATGAGATGGTTGATTATAATGAAAGTGCCGCTGGGGGTTTTGCTTTCGTTTCGATAATGATTAAAGGTAAGCGCGTTTATTCTGAGTTAAAGTATGAATCCGGGGCCCATCGAGTTCAAAGGGTACCAAAGACCGAGGCTTCTGGTCGTATCCATACTTCAACAGCGACGGTGATCGTCATGCCTGAAGCCGATGAAGTCGATGTTCAAATTAATCCAGCGGAATTACAAATTGACACTTATCGTGCTAGTGGAGCGGGTGGGCAACATATCAATAAAACTGATTCAGCTGTTCGTATAACCCACATTCCTAGTGGAATAGTCGTAACTTGTCAAGATGGCCGCTCCCAAATTGAAAACCGTGAGAAGGCCATGGCTGTTTTAAGGACACGCCTTTACGATAAGATGAAAGAAGAGGATGAATTAGCTAGGGGAGCTGAGCGACGTTCCAAGATTGGAACAGGCGATCGCAGTGAAAAGATTAGAACATATAATTATCCTCAAAATCGGGTAACCGATCATCGAATTGGTTTAAGTTTGCAACAATTGGATCGCATAATGGAAGGGGATCTTTCTACTCTATTAAGTGCTCTAATTAATGAGGACCAAAGACGCAAACTTCTGGGGCAAAGTTTATAATGGCAAATTATCGTGCTTTTAAAGAACACTTTATTGAGAAAGCTAAGTTATGCAAAAAAGATGCCAATGTTTGGAAACTTCTGCTAGCAGATACTTTAGGTTGTCCTTATGACAAGGTCATTTTAAAACTTGATCAGCAGATATCAGAGTGGCAACTAGAGTGGTTAGAAATCCTTAGTGAGCGCTACTTTCAAGGCGAAGCCATTCAATACCTTTTAGGTTATTGTTATTTTTATGGTTTAAAATTCCATGTTAATCCCAAGGTTTTGATTCCTCGTTTTGTTACTGAAGAATTGGTGGCTTGGGTTTTAGAAGATAATAAAGAAGATAGGCTCAGTTTGGTTGATGTGGGGACAGGTAGTGGGAATATCGCTCTGGCTTTGAAATCCCAACGTCCAAACTGGGAGATTAAAGGCACGGATGTTTATTCAGAGGCTTTAGAAGTTGCTAAACTCAATGCCCGCTTTTTAAGTTTAGATGTCACTTTTTTAGAAAGTGATTTTTTAAGTGCGATTGCAAAAATGGATATTGTTGTTTCTAATCCTCCTTACATTGCCCCCAATGATCCTGAGGTTGATTTAGAGGTTTTAAACAACGAACCTAGACAGGCTTTATTTACAGAAGATGAAAAAGGTCTTGCTTCTTATGAGAGAATTTTTCAGCAATTAAAAAGTAGACCATTTAAATTGGCCTACTTTGAATTCGGTTATCGTCAAAAAGCGGATTTAGAACAACTATTAGCCACGTTTTCTTATAAACACTATGAATTTAGAAAAGATATTACAGGTAAAGATCGCTTTCTAAAAATTTATAACACCTAGACATTATGGAAACAACTACCACCGATAAACTCTCTTAATAAAGAGTTACAGGGCACAAGTTCATCCTCAATATCGCCAAATAACTTGAGATACTTAATTAAGGCGTTGGCATCAATATAATATTCGCTATCCTTACTTATGCTTTGAAGTAGAGGTAAGGCGTGTTTTTTGAGTACGCACAATTCGTAGACGAGATCGGAGTTAAAGACAAAGTCAACACCTTCTTGGTTGTCGTAAATCCAGCGGAACTCCCCTCTACGCACCGAGTTCCAGATAGCGATTGTTCTTTCGGCTGTAAAACCGCGGAAGCTATGATCGCGAACTAAACGTCTTAACTGTCTTAGTTGAGTGCTGCTGATGGGGGAGTGATTATCGATATTCAATTGAGAGTGCGGAGCGATATAGATTTTAAATTTTTGCATCCGGGGGATAGAAACAGTTAAAGCATCGTTTAAGGCGTGGATGCCTTCAATGATAATAGGTTGACCTTCGGAGATTTTCATCTTTTTGCCGATTTCTCTTTTCCCTGTTACAAAATTAAAACTTGGAGTCTCAACTTCTTCACCGTTGATTAAAGCTACGAGATGTTGGTTAAAAAGATCAACATCAATGGTGTTGATATGTTCATAGTCAAAACTACCATCTTCATCTGGGACGAGTGAAGCGCGATCGACATAATAATCATCAATTGATAGTTTTACCGGTTTAATACCTTTGATCATCAACTGAATGCGCAAGCGGTTGGAAAAAGTGGTTTTGCCACTAGAAGAAGGGCCGGCGATAGCAATGATTTTAATCCGATCAATATTGCGCGAGATACGATCGGCTAGAATAGACAAACTGGTGTTGTGTAAAGCCTCGCACATATTGACGAAATCAATCTTTTCGCTGTTATTGAGATTGGAATTAATTTCAGCAATGTTTTCGGCATGACATCTGAAAGCCCATTTGCTGGCTCTTTTTAAAGTTTCGCCATAAGTGGGTTCATCGACAAAGGGCGGTATTTCTCCATTTAGTTCAGCACGGGGATACTGCAAGACTATCCCTGGAGAATAAAGCCTTAATTTATAGTTACCTAGATAACCAGTAGAGGGAACCATGTAACTATAAAGATAATTGATATATGAGGCACATTGATAGAGGTGCACGGTTTTCTCGGGTCGATATTGCAAGATATCGATTTTGTCATACATTTTATTTTTCTCATAGATTATTCTAGCTTCTTCATTGCTTACTACCTTGCGAGTAATGGGGAGATCTAAAGAGACTAAACGTTGCATCTCTAAATCGATTTCTCTTAACATGGAAGAATTGAAACGGGTATCAGTTTCAAGAATGCGGCAAAAAATAGAACGTGAAATATGATAAGAAAATTTAATATGTAAATCAGGATAGAGATAATTGGCCGCCATGGCAAAAAGATAGCGCAGGGAACTTTCATAAATGCGCATGGCATCATCATCATTCATACGGACAAATTCGATGGTGGCATCATAATAGACTTCAAAAGTTAACTCCCGCATCCGATTGTTAACTTTGCAGGCGATAATACTATAATCGCGGGGTTGTATTAAATCTAAAACTCGGACTTTCTTTTCAAAAGTTTTTTCTTCTCCATTGAGCTTAATTGTAAACATTTTATCATTCCTTTTCATTCGGCATTTATTTTATAATAGATGGAATAAAAAGGCAACATTTTAAAATTGTTTTCAAGCTTCCACAATTTCTAGTATAATCTAGACCAGGAGTGATCAAATGAACTACGATTACATTTTATGGGATTGGAATGGCACAATTATCGATGATCGCCAGTTGTGTTTAGATATTCTTAACTACATGCTTGTAGAACATGGTGTAAAGCCGGTGACCATGGCTCAGTATCAAAACTTTTTTGGTTTCCCAGTCATTGATTACTACCGTAAAGCCGGTTTTGATTTTAGCCGTTATAGTTATGACAGTCTAGCCCAGGAGTTTATTGAGCTCTACCAAAAGCGCAGTTTGAAAGTTGGACTGGTAAAAGACAGTTTAGAAACGATAAAAGAACTTCATAAGCGAGGCTATAAGCAAATTGTTTTCTCAGCTTCCGAAATCAACAATCTCAATGAACAAATAGATAGTTATCAATTACGGGGTTATTTTAAAGAGGCTCTTGGTATTTCCAATATTCATGCTAAAAGTAAATTAGACTTGGGTCTTAATTGGTTAGATGGCCTTAAAAATAAAAAACCTCGTTTATTAATGATTGGGGATTCCATTCATGATTACGAGGTTGCACAGGCCCTAGGGGCTGATTGTGTTTTGATTAGTATGGGCTCGCATCAAAGCACTAAGCGCCTAGAAGAAACAGGAGCTCAAGTTTTTACTTCTGCTAAGCAAGTATTGACTTTTTTAATTTAAAATTTTAAAAATTCAATCGTTCCCTTACCATCCCGATAACAAATGCGGGAATAGCTACCATTGACTAGGGTAATACTGGGTGGAACGTGACCGACATCAACATCATAGAGAACGGGAACGCCCAAATCTTTTAATTGTCGAGTCAAAGCCTCTTCATATGAAAAGTCATAAAGAGCCTCTCTTTGCAAGGGGCGACCTATAACAAGACCTTTACAGTATTTAAACCAGCCGGCATTTTTAAGTTGCCATAAAGCGCGACAGGTATCAAGTACTGAAAGATCATAAGTTTCAAGGAACCAGATAATGCCTTCATCTTTGTAACGTTCAACAAAATCAGCGACTTTGTCATATTTAGTGCCAATTAGAGTTAATAAAACATCAAGACAGCCGCCGATTAAGCGCCCTTCAAGGCTAATGGAGCGTTTTTTATCTAAGCTTTTCCATTCACTTTTTTGATCCGCGTTGATGGAGTCAAGAAAATGTCCGCTTTGTTGGCGTAAATCCTCGCTTTGATAATAGTCAAAACTATGTTGTAAGCGAATCTTGCCAGTAATAAAATCATAGGTTTGCTTAACAAAGTCATCCCATTTAAGGCAACCAAATTCTGGGAAGTGTGGGCCATAAAAAGCCGGAATGTCGGCGAGTACTGGTAGTAGAAAAGAAAGGTTGGTATTATCGGAGTAGCCTAAAAGGAATTTAGGATGAGGCGCTTTTTTGATAACTTCAAAGTCCAAGTAATCGAGAATTTCATTCATGAGTTCGCCACCAGATACTGAAAAAATAAAATCAATGTCTTCGTCCAGCCAAGCCCGCATAAAATCATCGGCTCGTTCTTTAGGTGGTGCACTTTCTACGCGCATTGAACGAAAGGCTAGTGGTGAAACTTGGATGTTATAGCCAAGTTGTTCAAAGTGTTTAATCGCCTGTTCTAGACGACTTTTGTAAGGCTCGTCTTGACAGCCAAAAGATGGAGCAATAAGGGCAATTTTAGATTTTGGTTTTAAAAAAGAAAGTTTACGCATAATATCACCTCATTATAATCATAACAAAAAAGGCCAAAGAAAAACACCGGAGAGCGGTGTTATTTGTTTCTGGTGGGAGCTAAGGGGATCGAACCCATGACCTTCTGTACGTCAAACAGATGCTCTCCCAGCTGAGCTAAACTCCCAGAAAAAGTGGAGCCGGCTACCGGATTCGAACCAGCGACCCACTGATTACGATTCAGTAGCTCTACCAACTGAGCTAAGCCGGCCTGTAAAAGCATAGTCATTCTATCTAATTTTTTGACAAAATGCAAGTGCTTTTTAGGATTGCCAAAACCAGAAATTGAAAAAGTATAGGTATTTTTGCTAAAAACTGCTTTTTCATATTCACAATTGCCACGATTTTTGCTAAGATATAAATAGCACGAGAGCGGGGGTAAAAGAATGCTTCTTAGTTGGTTTTCCGAAGCTATTGAGAGAATAAACTATCCAGATTTAATAGTTTCTTTTGTCATGATTTTAATCCTAAGTTTCTTCTGTTTTAAGAATACAAACAACAGAAAAGTTTTTGCTTTGTTGCTGGTTATTTATGTATTAATGGTCATAGTTGCCATCTTAGATTATGGTATATCTTACACGGTTTTGGAGGTCGCTTTAATCATCGCGGCGGCCAGTTATGTTTCCTTGTCTTTCTCAGATCTTGGCCCTTTCTTCAGTCGCAAACCTAGGCGTAAAAAAGTTGAACCTCTTCCGGAGGAGACAATAGAGCAACTTATTGAAATTATCAATGAAACTGTCATGCTCTTATCAGAAACGAAAACAGGAGCAATTATTACCTTTGAAAAAAATGAAGACCTTAGTGAATATATAAACATGGGTGACGCAGTTGATGCCCCAGTAACCTCAGAATTACTAAGAACCATCTTTTATGAAGGGACTCCACTTCATGATGGAGCGGTTATCATAAGGGATGGTAAGATAGCGGCGGCCTCAGTTTATTATACGCCAACAACTAGACCACTAAACGGGAAGTATGGTGCTCGGCATCGAGCCGCCATCGGCTTTAGTGAAGTTCATCGTTCAATCACAGTGGTTGTCAGCGAGGAAACGGGGCGAATTTCCTTTGCTGTAGAAGGCGAATTGATTTCTGTCTCACGGGACAGTTTTAAAAGACGGCTGATTGAGTACTTAAGCTAAGAAGGGAGCACGCCCTTCTTTTTGATATTTTGAAGATTTGCTAAGATTATGAAAAATAAAAGGAGGTAATAAAATGGCAAAATACACTGAAAAAACATCACACACTTTTAATGAGTATCTTCTTATTCCAGGTTATTCTTCTGAAGAATGTATACCCGCGAATGTTTCTTTAAGAACACCTCTGGTGCGTTTTAAAAAAGGAAAAGAACCAGCATTACACTTGAATGTTCCTTTAGTCTCAGCCATTATGCAGGCGGTTTCTGATGATCGTTTAGCCGCAGCTTTAGCTAAAGAGGGTGGCATATCTTTTATTTATGCTTCCCAGTCAATAGAGGATGAGGCTGCTATGATTAGACGTGTTAAAAAACATAAGGCTGGTTTTGTTCGCAGCGACTCAAATATCCGTCCTGACCAAAGTTTAAAGGATGTTCTCGCTTTAAAAGCTAGAACGGGTCATTCCACTATTGCTGTTACGGATGATGGTAGTCCAGACGGTGTTTTGCTCGGTTTAATTACTGATCGTGATTATCGTTTAACTCGTACTAGTCCCGAAGCTAAAGTTTCAAGTTTTATGACGCCTTTTGAGCGCTTGATTTGTGGTCGTGAAGGCATTTCTCTAAGTGCAGCGATAGACCTTATTTGGGAGAAAAAGTTAAATACTTTACCAATTGTTGATGAGAATAATCGTCTTTGTAATATGGTCTTCCGTAAAGATTATGAAGCTCATAAAGCTCACCCCAATGAGCTTTTAGATAGCAACAAGCGTTTTCTAGTTGGCGCGGGTATTAATACTCGGGATTATGAGGAGCGTGTTCCAGCCTTGCTTGAGGCGGGGGCTGACATACTTTGTATCGATTCTTCTGATGGTTTTTCCTTTTGGCAGGAAAAGACAATTAAATGGATTAGAAAAAAATATGGCAATAAAGTTAAGGTTGGCGCCGGCAATATTATCGATAGAAAAGGCTTCCGTTTTCTAGCCGATTGCGGTGCTGATTTTGTCAAGGTTGGTATCGGCGGCGGCTCAATTTGTATAACTAGAGAAACTAAAGGAATTGGTCGGGGGCAAGCTACGGCATTGATAGATGTTTGTGCCGAAAGAGATCTTTATTTCCAAGAGACGGGTATTTATATTCCTGTTTGTTCAGATGGCGGCATTGTTCACGATCATCACATTACTCTAGCATTAGCCATGGGGGCCGACTTTGTTATGCTCGGTCGTTATTTTGCCCGTTTTGATGAGTCACCATCGCGGAAGATCAGTATGGGTGGTCGTTATTATAAGGAGTATTGGGGCGAGGGTTCAGCAAGGGCGAGAAACTGGCAACGCTACGATTTAGGTGGCGATCAAAAACTCTCTTTTGAAGAGGGTGTCGATTCTTATGTTCCCTATGCTGGAAGTCTTAAATACAACGTGGGATTAACTCTTGCTAAGGTTAAATCTACGATGTGCAACTGTGGCGCTTTAAGTATTCCTGAATTACAAGAAAAAGCAGTTCTCACTCTTGTTTCCGCTACTAGTATTGTGGAGGGTGGGGCCCATGATGTTGTGTGTAAAGAAGATATTAGCAAAACAGAATAAGGGGTTTAGAGAATGTATAGCAAACGTCCTTTGGACTTAGTAAGAATTGTTAATGAAGAACAGGCGCAGGCTTTCCTAACTACGCAAAGCGAGATTTTAAAAAAGCAGATAGGCGAACAAAAAGTTTTACTAGCCTTATCGGGTGGTGTTGATTCGGCGGTAGTGGCGGTATGGCTTTCAAAAATTATTAAACAAAATCTGATTTGCATTCATGTTAATAATGGCCTTCTACGGCAAGGCGAGAGCGAAGGTGTAGTAGAACTTTTTAAGGACGAATTAAAAATAAATTTGCTGTCTGTTGATGCTAGCCAGCGTTTCTTAAAGTTATTAGAAGGAGTTTCTGATCCCGAAGAGAAACGTAAAATTATTGGGGAGACTTTTATTAAAGTTTTTCAGGAAGAAAGTAGTAAATTAAAAAACATTAACTTCTTAGCTCAAGGGACAATTTATCCCGATATTTTAGAAAGCGCGAACGTTAAGGCTCATCACAATGTTGGCGGCTTACCAGAAGAGCTTGGTTTTCAACTGATTGAACCTTTAAAGTTTTTGTATAAAGATGAGGTTCGTCTGTTAGGCAAGGTTTTAGGCTTGCCAGACTCTTTGATTCATCGGCAACCCTTTCCTGGACCTGGTCTTGCAGTTCGCTGCTTAGGCGAGATTACACCTGAACGTTTAGAGATTGTTAGGAAATCCGATGCTATTTTGCGAGAAGAAATCGCTAACTATAAAATAGATACCAAAATTTGGCAATACTTTACAGTTGTTCCTAATTTCAAATCAACGGGTGTTGTTGATGGTCAAAGAAGTTATGCCTATCCTGTAATCATTCGAGCGGTCAATAGTGTTGATGCTATGAGTGCGGAAGTCTACGAGTTACCTTATGAACTCCTTCATAAATTGACCGAACGGATTACTAAGGAAGTAAAAAACGTCAACCGCGTTCTTTATGACTTAACTCCTAAACCTGTAGGAACGATTGAATGGGAGTAGTAATAACACGAGGAATATAAAAATAGAAGAATATTTCAAACTCCATTACATGTGATATAGGGATTTGGCTTAACATTCAATAAATTAAAACAAAAAAGGTGGTCGAAAGTTTGACCACCTTTTAAACTTTAACAAGCTGGAGTTTATTTATCGTCATCCATAATATGTTTAGACAATTCTTTTTGTTCATCAACGAAAACATTAGTTGAACCTTTTCTAACGCCTTTCGCCTCAAAGGTTTGGGGCTCATTGACAATGATTTGCGGCAGGGCGATATAGATTTTGTTTTCATCGAAGATAAGTTTTATCTCACGATTTAAATCACGGACCAGTTGGTAACGATCGTTTTCATCACAACGGGCGATTAAACGAATAAAAACACCTTTATCGGCTAATTTGCTAACACCTTTATAGAAAGGTCCTTCAACGATAGAAGGCAGCCGATTTTTAATGCGTTCTAAATTTTCCGAAATGACTTTTTCGACCCGTTCTAAAGACTCACCATATTCAATGGCCACATCGCAGATAGCAAGTGACAAATCACTGGTCATGTTGATCATTCTGCGAATGTCAGAGTTGTTGATTACTTGGATATCACCACCAACATCAATAATTTTAGTGGTTCTAACCCCGATTTCTTGAACCGTGCCTCTAAAACCATCGATAACCACAACATCACCGACATCAAAGTTTTGTTCAAAGACGATGAAAAGTCCGCTGATGACATCTTCAATTAAGGGTTGGGCCCCAAGACCAATGATGAGTCCGAGAATACCAACACTAGCAATCAGCGCTGCCGTATCAACGCCCCAGAGTTTAAGAATCCAAATAATTAAAACAATAACCGCCAAATATTTAATAAGACTTTTAACAAGATCCAAAACTGATTTTCGTCTGGTTAGTCGTTTCTCTAAAAGACTGAGTAAGAAACGCAGTATTTTAGAAAGTCCCAAGATGACAATAATAAGAA
>JAAZGG010000077.1 GCA_012511355.1 bacterium
CATTTGTTATATAAAAATTCTCTTACTTTTAAGTCAACATCTTCATAATAACTAACTAAATGTTCTTTAAACTCATTAATAAGTTCTTTAAGAACCACAATAAGCCCCATACCTCTACCAATTAAATAGTGATTAGCGAAAACTACGGCCGTTCGCTTATTCCCATCTAAAAATAGCTGTTTTTTCATCACATAAAGCACTAAATCTATTGCAACATCATATGAGGTCTCTTGCTTTAGTAAATTATTAAGTTCTTCTTTCACCCGTGATTCATATGGTAATGGTGGAATATAATTAGAGCCGCTGATAGAAACCGGAACACTTCTTAACTTTCCGGCAGTGTAAGAAAAGCCTTCTTCAACAATCTCATTTATTTGACATAGTATTGGGTAATTTGTGGGATATGTAATCACCCCTTCATTAAGAATAAAATCCCAAGCATGTTTTAAATTAACAACTTTAGATATATCTGTTGCACTCATATTCTTAACCTTACCACCATTGATAATAGTCTCGATATCTGAATAGGTAGTGGCTACACCTTCAAGTACCGCTTGTCTATAAATAGATTCAACCATATTTCTTCTAGCTAGATCGATGTTGATCTTAACTTCATCGCTCAGTTTGCTAGATTCATAACTCATTGAATCTAATTCTTTTTTTATTTGTCTTAAGCGCTTTTTATATTCTTTTACTAGTTTATTGTTCTCTAGTATTAAATTATGTAGTTCTGGACTATATACTCCGGCATATCTTGATGTTGATAGTCCTTTATCCCTAAAATGGACGTATATGTATTTATTATCTTTCTGTTCCCTTATCTCAATAGAACCATATACCATTTCACTAATTCTAGTTTGCAATAATTCCTGCTCGTGCAGCAGTTTAGCAACATTTTTCATAGAACCCCTCCATGTTAAACTTTTTGACTTATTTTGTTTCACGTAAAGTATAACACCCTTAAATATAATGTGCAACATTTTAATGGTTTTGTTTCACATATACTTCTTTTTAAATAAAAATAAAAGCCCTGATCCATAATCAGAGCCGCTGTTTATAAGTGGTGACCGGTACGGGATTCGAACCCGTGAATGTATGCGTGAAAGGCATATGAGTTAACCTTTTCTCCAACCGGCCAGTGTTTTGATAGTGGCGGAGTAGGTGAGACTCGAACTCACGCGCCAGTTTCCCGACCTATATCCTTAGCAGGGATACCTCTTCACCAACTTGAGTACTACTCCAAACCGTGCGTTAAAATCATACCATAATAACAACTTTGATAGCAACTACTTTTTATCCCTTAAAAAGACAGCTTTTATAGCTGTCTCTTCTAGAAAAGCTTAAAACTTAACTGATTTTCTTCCTCAAGTTCATCTAAGACATGCAGCTCTTCTAAGGCCCTAATTTGGGTATTATTGATTTGGGTTCTATTCAAAAGATCTTGTTTAGAAAGGAAGGGTTTTTCCTCTCTTGCCCTAACAAAAGACTCCGCCGCCGTCTGCCCTAATCCATCGATCACACACATTGGGGGAATCAAACACCCTCGCTCATGATCAACAACAAAATTCTTAGCTTGAGACTTAGTTAAAGAAAGGTTATCAAAACTATAACCACGGGCCGTCATCTCTAAAGCCACTTCTAAAACCTCAACTAAATCTTGATCTTTCTGCGTTAAATCACGACTACGCTCTTTAATCATCACCTTAATCTTAGTCAAGCGATCATAAATCGCTTCCTTGCCGGCAATCATGGCCTTGATATCAAAAACATTACAACGCAAACTAAAATAAGTCGCATAAAAATCTAGAGGTTTATAAATCTTAAACCAAGCGATTCTTAAACCCATAATAACATAGGCGACCGCGTGAGCCTTAGGGAACATATAAGCGATCTTTTTACAAGAGATAATGTACCATTTAGGAACACCGTGTTTTATCATTTCCACTTCCATCTCTTGACTTAAGCCACGGCCTTTACGCACCTTTTCCATAATGTCAAAGGCCATTTTTCTTTCTAAACCCATCTGAACAAGATAGGTCATAATATCATCACGACAACCCACCACATCCATTAAAGAACAGACACGGTTTCTAATTAAATCCTGAGCATTGCCTAACCAAACATCAGTACCATGAGTTAAACCAGAAATTTGAACTAACTCTGAGAATTTGGTAGGTTTGGCATCTTCTAAAACACCTTTGACAAAGGGTGTTCCAAATTCAGGTATACCCGCTGTCCCAAGATTATTTTGGATATCAAAGGCGGTCACTCCTAATTCACTAATGCCCGTAAACAAAGATAAAACCCTTTTATCATTCATCGGTACCTCTTCAGGATTAACCCCTGTTAAATCTTGAAGCATCCTTAAGGCTGAGGGATCCACATGCCCCAAAATATCTAGTTTTAAAATTTCCTCATGCAGGTTTTTAAATTTAAAATGGGTGGTCTTCCACTCCGCATCCACTTCATCGGCGGGATATTGAACAGGTGTAAAATCATGGACATCCATGCCTAAAGGCACCACAATAATGCCGGCAGGATGTTGACCGGTGGTCCTTTTAACATCCATACAACCCTTAGCTAGACGAGATAACTCGGCTTCTCTAAAGGTATTGCGATTAATGCTTTCAAAGTAATTACGGACATAACCTTTAGCCGTCTTATCGGCCACAGTAGAAATAGTCCCAGCCCTAAAAACATTATTCTCGCCTAACAAAACTTTAGTATAGTTGTGGGCTTCCGCCTGATATTCGGTCGCAAAGTTTAAATCAATATCCGGAACCTTATCACCGGTGATACCTAAGAAGGTTTCAAAGGGAATATTCTGACCATTAGAATTCATAATGGTCCCACATTTAGGACAGGCCTTGTCTTCTAAGTCAAAACCACTTTTAACTGAACCATCAGTAAAAAACTCTACATGATGGCAACTTGGGCATAGATAATGTGGTGGCAAAGGATCAACCTCAGAAATGCCGGTTAAAGAGGCCACAAGTGAAGAGCCAACCGAACCACGTGAACCAACTAAATAACCATCTTCACGGGACTTTTGAACTAAACGGTAGGCAAGATAATAAATTACCCCATAACCATATTGACGTAACTTATCTAATTCCATATTTAAACGCTCAACCACTAACTTGGGTGGATTGGGACCATAAAGCTCATGCAGTCTGGCAAAACAGAGTTTTTCAATTTCCGCCTGGGCATCAACATTAGGAATAGATGGCGTATATAATTTATCCTTAACCGGTTCAACTTCTTCAATTAAATCGGCAATTAAATTAGTATTGGTGATAACTAACTCTCTTTGCAATTTGGGATCATCTAAAAAATCAATGGCCGCAATCATCTCTAAGGTGCTTCTAAAATGCTGATCGGGATTTTCTTTGACCCGCTGTTGATAATCATAAAGGGGATGGCGTTTAAGGCCAACCGCTAAGGCATTGATATAGACATCACGATAAATCTTATCGCGGGGATGCAAATAATGGCAATCACCTGTGGCGACAACAAGCTTACCAAGCTCCTTACCCGCCCTTACAATATCCTTTAAAATACTAATCAAACGCTCCTCGCTTAGTATCCGCTTAGTATCTAAAAGCCAGGAATAGTTGGCAAGTGGTTGAATTTCAATATAGTCGAAAAACTCCATAGTTTTTTTCAATTCTTCATAACTTCTTGTCTGAGCGATTTCAAAGACCTCACCATTAAAACAAGCCGAGCCAATTAAAAGCCCTTCTCTAAATTCGGCTATCCTTCTTTTAGGGATAATAGGAAGCGAAGAAGACATGTATTCAATGTTAGACATACTGACCATTTTAAAGAGATTCTTTAAGCCCTTTTTATTCTTAACAAGAAAAGTCATATGATAGGGATGGGCTGATTTATAAAGATCAGGCTGACTGAGATTGTTTAAATCCACATGATGTTTTAAGCCTCTTTCTAAGCACTTACTCAACAAAATCTCATAGACATCGGCTAAAACTCCGGCATCATAATCGGCCCGGTGGGCGATTTCTTCATTGTAATTGATATTAACATAGCGAGCGACACTGCCAAGGCTGTAACGCTTTAAATCAGGAAAGAGTCCTCTTGCTAAATCTAGGGTATCAATAACCGGATTGGTTAAGGTTCCTAAACCAGCAGCTTGCAAGGCCTGATTTAAAAAACCACAGTCAAAGTTCGCGTTATGGGCCACTAGAATGCTATCTCCAAAAAAGCGCATAATGCGCGGTAAACATTGTAAAATCGTTTGAGCACCAACTAACATATCATCCTTAATATTTGTTTTCTCAATAATGTAGGGATCAAGTTTACGTAAGGGATTAACAAATAATTGCAAATGATCAATGACAATCCCGTTTTCTACCTTAACCGCCCCAAACTCAATAATCGCATCGTAATGGGTGGATAAGCCGGTTGTCTCTAAGTCAAAAACGACATAACTAGCGTGTTCTAATTCCTTCACACTGGGATTGATGGCTGGCGTTAAACTATCATCAACGACATAGCCTTCCATACCATAGATAACCTTTATGTCCTTATCCTTAGCGGCCATCTGAGCCGCTGGGAAGTTTTGAATATTACCGTGATCAGTAATGGCAATAGCCTTATGTCCCCACTTTAAGGCTTGTTCAATATAGGCTTCGGCTGAAGGGATACCATCCATGGCTGACATGTTGGTATGTAAATGCAGTTCTACCCGCTTTTCTTCAGCCTCATCGCGCCGCTCATCATCAATAATAACTTTCTCAACTGAGCGGGGATCAAAAACCCAATCACGGACATATTGGTCATAAATCATACCGCCCTTACAATCAACATAGTCGCCAATTTCTAAACTCTCAATAAAGGTTAGCGAAAACTTAGAACTCTCTTTTAATTTAAACATTACCGAATCCGTATCATCGGTAACATAAAAAGAATAAATCACCTTATCATTCCGTAATCTAATCTTCTCAATATTAAAGATCCGTGCCAAAAACTCAACGGCAGTATCATCATTGTTTAAGTCCGCTAATTTAATCTTCTCATAGCCTTTTTTAACAAAATTAAGGTTGGGTTTAGTTTCTTCAACAATAATTCTTTCAGAGCCAGCTGATCTAATCTGCCCTAATTGATCGCTGATCATATTTTGGATCTCATGATCGCTAATCGTTTCAACATTAATCTTAAAGGGATAATCAATACCCACTTGTTGGAACTTCTCCATTAACTTAGGCTTTAGATGAAGAAGGCTACGCTCCAAAGGTTCTGAATTTAAATTAAAAACTAGCTGCCCCTCTTCTAAAAGGATTTTAATCTTCTTTAGATTGCTAACAAAGGAAACCTGATCAAAGTATTTATCCAAGAAATAAGAATAATAGATATTGACCATTAACTCATCCGCTGGATGACGTAATTTAAAATTCAAAGACTTAATCTCGGGCCAATTCTCCTGCATGGCTTTTAAAAAAGCCTCATAAATCCTTAAATCTAAAATGTAATCTAAATTGATAACCACCTTAAAAATCTGGGATTTATTTTTATATTTAGCCCTCTCAATACTCGCAGTTTCAAAGGGCGGATAATATTTTGAATCTAATTTGATATGTTTCAAAAAATTTAATAACTCTTTTTGCATATCTTTTCACACCCCCAACATAGTTTATTATAACTAGAGCCGGCAAATAAAGAAAGGTTAACCTTCCCTCTTTTAATCATCTTATTGGAAAGAAAATGTCTTTAAAAGTAACCACCAGCATAAAGCCCATCAATAGCAGAAAGCCGATAGCATTGAGAACACCTTCAAATTTGGGATTGACCCTTCTTCTTATCACCATTTCTACTAAGGTGATAATAATCTTCCCACCATCTAAGGCTGGGAAAGGCAAAAGATTCATAATACCCAAGTTAACACTGATCATGGCGATAAAGAAAAGATAATACATAAAACCAATATCCATATAAGTTGTAGCGATACTATACATACCAACTGGCCCGGCCACCGAACTAAAACCTTCACGACTAAATAAATTACCTAAGGCCTTATAGATAGCACTAGCCATAGCAACTTCCGTCTTCCCCGCTTTAACAAAGGCCTTCCCTGCATCCATGGTCGCACCATGACAACTAAGACCCAAACTTTCTAAATCAATATAACTACTACTATCAATAGCTTTCTTATCCTCATTTAGTTTAATGGTGTAAGGCTGAACAATAGAGACTCTATCATTATCTTCGGTAACCAAGCGAATTTCTAAATTAACCGGATTAGGATAAGTATCTAAATTAGGATCTTTAGTCTTCATCCAATCATATAAATAGTTATAAGCTGCTTGATTGACACTTGATAAATGCCGATAATTATCGACATCTTCACGATAAGCTCCAGTTAAGAAGTTCTCCTTAATACATTCACCATCATAAAAAAGCACATAAATATCTCTAATCTCATCATCACTTCTAAGCCCACTATTATAAGCCACTGAATTCTCCACTACATTTACTTTAGCGATTGGCGTTGAAACATAAAAGACCAACATCAAAACAAAGCAAAGAATAATATTGAAAAGAGGACCGGCAAACATAATCAGAAGCTTCTTCCAGTTCTTAATTCCTAGTAAGGTCCGCTCAAAAGGAACCTCTGGTAACTCTTCTTCTTTCTTACGTGGTCTTACTTCTTCCTCATTTAACTCAGTAACCTCACTTATATCTTCTTCAAGTTCTTCTTTTTCATTGCGGCTAGCCTGAGTATCATTTTCCCCCGCCATCGAAACATAACCGCCTATTGGCAGTAAACGAAGACTATACTTTGTTTCCCCAATCTTCTTCTGGGCGATTTTAGGTCCCATAAAAATAGAGAATTCATAGACATAAACTTTAAAAAGTTTAGCAAACAAAAAATGCCCAAACTCATGAAAAAAGATTAAAAACGATAATCCTAAAATAAAATATAGAATTTTCATAACTACTCTCCTTTCATTTGTTCAATAATTTCCCAAGCCTGTTTTTTACATTCTTCAATAACTAACATCAGGCTTTCATAACTATCAACTGGACGATTCTTTGTCGTCTTAACTACTTTTTCTATTACTTCTACGATTTGATAAAAAGCTAATTTATCTTCTAAGAAGGCCTTAACGGCAACTTCATTGGCTACACTATAAACACAGGGCATAATACCCCCCATCTTGCCTACCTTATAGGCTAAGGCTACAGCCTTAAAGCGTTTTTGATCAATCGGCCTAAAGTGCAGACTAAAAGCCTCATCAAAGGATAAGCGTTGATCTTCTTTAACCAAACGTTCACCAAGGTTTAGGGCATACTGTATAGGTATTTCCATAGAAGGAACCCCAAGTTGCGCTTTGATGGAGCCATCAATAAATTCAACCATAGAATGAATAATACTCTCATAATGCATCACAGCTGCAATCTTTTCATAGGGCATATCAAAGAGAACATGGGCTTCGATAATCTCTAAACCCTTATTGACTAAAGTGGCACTATCAATGGTAATCTTAGGCCCCATCTGCCAGGTTGGATGCTTTAAAGCCTCCTTTTTAGTTACCCTTTTTAAATCCTCTAATGAATAATCACGGAAGGGTCCACCTGAAGCAGTGATAATTAGACGTTTAACCGCTTTCTTATCTTCACCCACCAAACACTGGTAAATCGCACTGTGTTCACTATCAATCGGCATTAATTTAACGGGATGTTTCTTAAGTTCTTTTCTTAATAAATTGCCCCCACAAACTAGGGCTTCCTTATTAGCGATTGCTAAATCCTTATTAGCCTTTATGGCTTCTAGACTCGGCCTTAAGCCTATATAACCGCTAAGCGCGTTGACGATGATATCGGCTTCCTTATAACTTGCAAGTTTTGCTAAGCCCTCTTCACCACTACAAACG
>JAAZGG010000078.1 GCA_012511355.1 bacterium
CATGAATATCGCGATAATCTTCTTCTAGATCCAAAAAATCATCTTTATGCTCTACCACTAGTTTAAAGAAGTCAAAACTACCCGTATTAGACAGTAAACGTTCTAATGATAAAGTTGCTTGATCAATCTTTTTCTTACCGGGGAATGAACCAACATCGGTCTTACTCTTGTAAGAATTAAAATTTTTCAGCCAAAGACTAAATTGCTCTTTATAAAAGGCAAACAATTCTTTTTCTGTCGAAGGCCCCATTTTGCCAAACAAGTCTTGCGTTAATTCTCGCGCTTTTTTTAATACATGCTCATCTGTTTGGCGTTTTTTATTAACAGTCACTAAACGACGTTGACGGGTGTTTTGAAAAGGTTCAAACGCAACTTTTACCGATAACGGCATGTTACTTTGTGACAGAGCAATCTTATCTTTTACCGCCAACTGAGCGACAATAATTAAAATCTCGGCCTCTGGCCAACCATAAGGTCGCTTTACAAAACGCTCTACAATTTCAATTAACGGTATATCTGCACTTGCGGCAGTTGAGCCACTTGTGCGCAAGGCAATAAACTGCTCAACCTCCTTAACGGCGCGAGGATTGACTTCACTACCATCAACACCAATACCCAGCTGAGCGATGTCATTCGCTTTTAGAGTAGCGCTTAACTCGCGCCACGGATCGTCTAGACACTTCTCAATATAATCGAGCTTACTAAAGGTATTCGTTAATAGGTAATTGCAAGCCTCATCCAACTTAACCGCGGGACTAGTTGATGAAAGTTGAAGATGCTGACCCAAAGCATAACTCTCGGCATCCAAAAGCATCTCTTCAGCACGTACTCGTAAACGCTTTCTACGCTCCGCGTTTTCTCGTCCTCGATCTGCAAGAATCCGAGCGATATCAGGTTGAGCCACACCATCAT
Source organism: bacterium (assembly GCA_012511355.1). GTDB lineage: Bacteria > Bacillota_I > Bacilli_A > RFN20 > UBA1709 > JBMNFL01. Next base: position 913 of record JAAZGG010000078.1, read on the forward strand.
TTAGTCGACCATATTTATCAGTTTTAATCCAAGTCTTTAACTCACTAAAGAACTGCTTATCATCCCTCAGTTTGAATATAACCTGATCTGCCCCACTTTTAGTAATACAAAAAGCCTCGTTATAACTGACATAATCAACGTCTAATGGCGAAATGATTTCAATTTTTAAGTCGTGTTCATGCTTACCATCAATCGTATGTCCGTCCAAATATCGACCAATTAAATAATCCATTTTATTGGCCTGATGACGATACTTATTTTGCTCCTTTAGAGCATCTTTATAAATTAACTCAGCAAGAAACTTAATTTCTTCGGAGCTTGATAGAGCTAGCGCTTTAATTTGACGAGTAATATCACGCTCTTCGTTAGTCAAAAACAGAAACTCATCACCATTACGAGTAATTAGACTTTCTTTTTCTAAACGTAAAAGACTTTCTTCAATACGCTTACGCAAAGCCAATTTATCTTCGTCAATTTTTTCGATACTTAGCGTAACTAAATTATCCAACGTACCTTTGATAATATCGACATAGCGAATCATGAAAAGTGTACGCAACATCTGCACATCAAACTCATCAAAAACTTTATTCTCAGCAGCTTGATCAATTGTTCGTTTAACTGCCGTGTCTAAAAAACCTTCAACTGAATGATAGAATTTATGGAATGGCACTAAAGTACCAACTTCCTCTGAAGAAATTGAATTTGCAGCCATCTGGAAAGCATCAAGCATAGAACGCTCACCATAGGCCAAGTGAGCACCCGTAGCACCTACTTTTCGAATCTCCTCAAAAACCTTTTGAACAAGCTGAAAATGATAAGGGGCAAAAGGATAGTTATTTACGAAACTATCGGGACCTTCAAAGTTTTTAAGAGTTGGGCCTGAACGGTCAAAGGTAATCTGGTTTTTAAGAATATCACCCTTTTGCTCAAAGACCGACTCAAGCAACTCAGTCGCTTCTGGTGTTTTACGCAACAAACGCTTTTGAATCACCTCATCTGTATTAGAGCTAGAGAGCGATAAACGGGTTTTAAAACGACCGGCAATTTTAGAGAAGTCATTCGCCTTTGAAGAAGACAACTCACCTAATACCGCATCCATATCAGCTTGAGAAGTTACAATCACCCAAGCTCTACCCTTACAAATAGTCCCAAGGTTTTCAGTGATGGTTTGCAGGGTCAACATCAATCGCGTATCGCTACCAATAAACAGACCAACCTCATCCACTAAAAACAAGATTCTCTGATTAGCTCCCTGAGTATCAAGATACTCCTTACCCCACTGACAAAAGTTTTCTACAGAAACGCTAAAAGCTTCTTCAGAATCCTCAAACCATTTATGCGCAGCCTCAGCAGATAAACCAAGCGCTTTAGCGATCGCGAACTCTACGTCATCTTGATAGAACTGATAACCATCTCTCTCTTCCAGCCAAGATAAACCACTGGACTCCTCAAAGGCTTCTTTAAAAGTCTCATATGCACCCTTCTCAGTGAGGTGTCGTTCCATGTGCGCAATATGAGGATGGTCCGCACTGAACCCCTGATATTCATTAAATACACGCAAGAATACGTTCAGAATAGGATTACCGTCGTCATTAGAGCTCGCTTTACTATCAATATTAAAGAGGATAACGTCGGCATGCTGATTTACCGCTTTATTAATATCTGCTCTGATAAAAGCATCTCGAATTTTTTTCTCGTCAAAAAACTCAACTGCATGGTGTTCATTACCCTCTGGGCCTAACACACGTTTATTCGATAATATATAGGATAGGGTTTTAAGAAAATGTGATTTACCGGAGCCGAAGAAGCCCGAAATCCAAACACCAATACGATTAGGAAGTGAAGGATCATTATTATCCGTGCTATATGATTGAAAAAAGTCACGAAAATGCTTTTCCAATTCATTAGTCACCACATATTCGTCAAGTTCTTGATAAACGGTTAAGTTATCATCTTGATCGGCTTTAACTACACCATTAATTGCACGATCCAGTGGTTTTTCAAAAAGATTTTTAATATTCATTTGAACTAATTTCCGTAATTATAATGATGTGCAATGCTATGGCACTAATCTAAACGCTCTGTAGTAATTATTACTAGGTATTCTTCCAAACAACTTCATGGCCTGCCCATCATAAAGTCCTGGGTAAAACAAAACCAAGGGCTTATGCCCCAACAATGAATGCAAACTATTTAACAGGTTATGAGCACGCAATAATGGCCAAACAGAGCCCACACCCGTGAGTAAAATCACGTCATACTCTGTGGCGTCATGTTTACTAATTAGATAAGGTACAAACTTATCCATATGCAATGGTCCTTTTAAGGCCTTAAGCAAAGCATCATCGCCCTTGCTCTTTTGCAAATTAATAGCCTTTTCAATAAACTTACGTTCTTCTAAATACTCAACTATGGTCTCAAATAAGTTGATATTTACCACCTTGAGATGACTATATTTTTTGCTGATAGTCTCTTCCAAAAAACGAACATGCTTACGCACTTCCAACTCATCTTCAGGGTCATAATCAAAAATCCAGAAACCAATTTCATTGCCTAGACCTTGACTTGTTAAAAACTCCGTGGAGAGAAGTTTCTCCAGAATTTGATTTAATCTGTTTTGTAATGCTTGACTCATCGTTGCTCCAACTACTACCATTGTGCTTATCTAGATACTTCCATACAGTTTTTAAGTCGAGACTTATCGTACTTTTCTAATAAGGCGCCTAACTCTGCTCTCACCAAGACACGCTGCAATTCGAGCTTGCGCGTACTCTTTAAATAACCTACTTCAGCTAGCATGCGATAAACCACTGTTTTTATTTTTTGCTTAGTGGACTCTTTCCACTCAAGAATTTTAGGATCACGTTGTGCCCGCTCCTCAAGAAAATCAGGCCAATTATAATTATCTAAACGCTCGACCTTAGTCACAAAAGCATCTCTGACCACAGTTTCCATAAACTCAACTAACAATAAATTGCTCTCAAGCGCCGCACAAAATGCCACTTGAGTTGCCAATTCATTATCACCATCACGAAGCATCAGCCAAAAATCAGATGATAAACATCCTAAACGCTTCCGAAGTGTCCTAGTATGGCGTTGAGCAGTTGCAATGGTATTTGCCTGCAATAAATTATCAATACTAATCGCCTGATTCCACTGCTCTATCGTTGCTTCACGAATTAACAAATCTGCAATGACACGACTTTCACGCACCATCAAAGAGCCTCCACTCAGGTCATTCTCATAATGAAACTCTTCTAACATCCTAATCTCCATTACTACTTTGACTATGATTGAATAACGTAGGAAGTACCTTGATCCTGTCGTTTGCTTGTAAGACTAGTGGATACTTTAAAGCATCACTTAGCTCATCTTCATTAATAGCCGCTTGAAAACGCTGAAGACTGTAGTGTGCCAAAGCCTTCCTAACGGTAATTTGCAATCGACCATCAGGCATACCATAATCCCTTTCTACCAAGATTTTTTGCGCATCACTTAAGTTAGGATTAGGAACTAGGTGTAAAGTTAACTCATCATGCCAGGCTTGGTCTTGACTAGAGTCCACAGGCACCTCATCGACAATGACTGGCGTACGCTCAATCCTTGACAACAAAAAGTCCTTAAATTGATTGCTTTTATGACAGTAAGCACGAACATGCCAACTAAAACCTGTATAAACCAAAGTATGTGGTGAAATAATTCGCTCATGCCAATGAGGATTACTCATAGAGGCATAGATGATTTTTAAACAACCACCCGCTCTACAGGCACGCAAGATCTCTCTAACCACTTCCGGACGCACAGTCCGATCTGGTAGTTGCACAGCTGCAAGATTATTTTCAGGCGTGGCGATCATGGCGTGAGACTCACTTACTATCCCTGAAAGCATATTTAGATATTCATTGATATGCGCAGTAGTCAGTACCGGTTGAAAACCAGCCTTAGGCACATACCCCTTAACCGATGGGTCATGAATAAGAGAATCAGGATTATACGAAGCGTTATAACGCTTGATGTCAGACGAGGCCTGCTGACGACTAATACCAAACCAGCTCATCAGGCGATTAGTAACTAAACGCCCTTCCCAATAAGCCAGCAACTCAATCGCCCTCATCCTCAAAACGACTTCATATTTGTCTGTAGTCATATGAAAAAATACTTAAGTAAAATTAAGTATAAGATTACCCTACAAAGTCTTTACTGTAAAGTAAATTGATGGCATTTTAAGAATTGGAGTTATATTACAAGGAATGATTGAGATTAAAGGGAAATATGGTGGAAAACCCTACGGCACCAAACAGGTTATATGAAGATTTAAGTGTAGTGCAAAATCGCTAAAAACAAATAAAGTTCGCTAGTAGAGAATTTTGTTAGTTTTTAGCGATTTATGTGTTATTATCATTCTGTGGTTAAACAGAGATACCTCGAATGTAGTTTTGAGCTTAGCTCGTGGCAAAACTTTTGATAATTTTTTGCCAAAAAAATGCCCTGGACGCCGCGGTGATATCGCCGAATCCATGTGCATAATCCAAATCGCGCGAGGGTGCGATCTGGTTAGATGATAGAAGGGTTTTTGTTTGTTCTCTCTGAAAATTAAAGAAGCGAGGGGAAGTAGTCTACTTCCGTATCAATCACTGGGTTGTGATAGATAGTCTTTAATTTTATATAAGGAGATTTTTATGATAAATAAAAACACTGAAGCCACAGAACAAACAAAGTGTAATCAGAATAAAAACAACAAGCATGGTGAAAAGTTACACCAAAAAACAGTAAAGGGATTAAAAAAATTTCTAATTAAGTCAATGACTTGGTCTCTTAGGATTTTTATCAATCCCTATACTTGGAGGTTTTTAATGGTATTTCTACCAGAAAAAATCTCTACGCTTGTTAACTATACCAAGAATTTTATTTCTTGGTTAAGCGACATTTTCTTCTAATTACCCCCTTCTTTTTTCTTGAAGGAGTAATCATGTTAAGTGCAGCACTGAAAACAATTCGCCAATACCATAGACTTAATCAAAATGAATTGGCCAGTAAACTGTCATTGTCTCCCTCATATATTTCAGAAATTGAAAAAGGGAAAAAAGAACCTTCATTAGACGTTCTTCAAAAGTACGCACAATATTTTGATGTACCTTTGTCATCATTGATTGTGTTTTCTGAAACCCTAGATGGAGAACATAGTTCGAATAAAGTTAAAAGCTTTTTGTCTACTAAAATGTTAAGTGTTTTGGAATGGATCGCCGATCAAGATGATATTCTCCGAAAAAAAATATAAACTCGATCAATCCCCTTTTTTTCGTCTTTCGAATAAAAAACGATTAGCTCAACTACTAAGTATTGATTTACATTTAATCACCGACTTAAATTCTTCTAAGCTACTTACGCAATATAGAATATTCAGAGATAAAAAAACCAATCGTTTAATAACTGAACCCATTAAAGATTTAGCTAAAGTTCACAAAAAAATACTTCACCTATTTCAAAGAATAGAAGCTCCAGATTACCTGCACTCTGCAATCAAAAAAAGATCTTATAAATCAAACGCCGCTGTTCATTTAAATTCAGAAAAAACTTTAAAAATTGATTTTAAAAAGTTTTTCCCATCCATTCGCTTTGAATATATACATAATTTCTTTTTAAAAGATCTGCAATGCTCCACAGATATTGCCACTATCTTAGCTAAATTAATTTCCGTTAAAACAAAAGAACATGGAGTACACCTACCAACTGGAAGTTGCATAAGCCCTCTTCTATCTTATTGGATTAACAAAAACATATTTGACAAACTAAATACCACGGCTATTGAGAACAACTGTAAATTTAGTCTTTATGTTGATGACATGACAATTTCAGGCCCAAACGCTTCCCCAGAACTTCTCAATAAAATCGCCA
>JAAZGG010000079.1 GCA_012511355.1 bacterium
CCCAGGATGAAGTTTTAAAGTAAAATCAATACTATATAAATACTCGGCTGTATTGGTAGGTATTTCTTTAGGAACGTTTATTTCCTCGGCCGTATGGGCAAGGGTAACTTTTTTTCTTTCAGTAAGTTCTCCCTTAAGCCCTGCTAACATACCTTCAATAATTCTAACTAGACCAGCACCGCCTGAATCAACGACACCAACTTCTTTTAAAACGGGCAAAAGCTCAGGCGAATGCTCTAAAGATACTTGGGCGGCTTCTAAAAAGACCTCCATCGCCTGACCAATAGTAGGAATGGTATCAACATTAGCACTCAAAGCCTCAGCACTTTCTCTTATAACAGTTAAAATTGTCCCCTCTACCGGTTTCACAAGTGCTCGGTAAGCTACACTTGCGCCCTTTTTCCAACCCTCTGCAAGCTCAACAACATTAACTTCGCTCTTCCCAGCTAAGCCCTGTGAAAAGCCCCTAAAAATCTGAGAAAGGATAACACCTGAATTACCTCTAGCCCCCATTAATAGGCCCTTAGAAAAGGCCTTAGAAACTTCATAGATGTTATCATTTCTAATATTCATTATTTCTTTTGAACCACTGGTAATGGTTAAATTCATATTGGTACCGGTATCGCCATCAGGGACCGGAAACACGTTTAAAGCATCGACTTCGGGATAATGATTAAAGAGGTTGTTGGCCCCAGAAATTATCATTAATCGAAGCAAGTCCCCATTGGCTACCTTGCTATCAAAGTTCTTCATAATTGCCTCCACTGAAAACTAAATTACTTTAGTTGATTGTACATAGATATTTATTGAACGGAAATTTAAATCCAAGGTTTTCTTTAAAACATAACGAATCTTTTTCTGGACCTCAGAAACAATCTCAGTAATCTTTAGGCCATAGGCCTCGATGATATAGATATTGATCTCGATGTCATTTTTGGTTTTCTTAACAGAGACGCCTTTGATATAGTTTTCACTTCTTAGAAGTTCATTTAAACCATCACGAAAAGGATTTCGACTTGCTAAACCCAAAACGCCATAACATTCAGTTGCCGCATTACCAACAATGGCCGCGATGGCGCTTGGTGATACAGAAACACTACCTTTTCTTAATCGTTTAGAAACAACCACAAAAGACCCCTCCTAAGCGGTTCTCAAGTATTATACTTTATTCTATAGAATAATTTCAACTATTTTAGCATTATCTAGGCCTTGAAACGATTTTCCTTGCTTTCCGTGCCCGCAAATGCTATCATGAATAAGCATTTGAAATTTTAAGCAAAGGAGGGTTACAAAAGTTATGGCAAGAATTTGTATGATTACTGGTAAAAGCTCAATCAGTGGCAATAGTCGCAGTCACTCACTAGTCGCGACGAGGCGGAAGTGGGGCGTCAATTTACAAAAGGTCAAATTAGAAATTGATGGTCGAGTTCGGACCGTAAAAATTTCTACCAGAGCCTTAAGAACCCTCAAAAAAGCTGGTTGATATTAAAGAGGCATAACGCCTCTTTTATTATTTGCTAGTTTCTTATAAATTTCCTATAATTAAGGCGAAAGAAGTGATAGGAATGACAACTTTAGAAATCATAATTATTATTCTGGTTGTTATTATTTTAATGCTAGAATTTACTATTCTTCTTTTTCCCTATGTCATCTATAGTCGTTTCTTTAGGCGTTACAAACCTTTTAAACGCCTCTCGGTCATTGATTTTGTTCCCGAATGGAAACCCTACCTAAATTACCTCCACGAGGCCAAAACAATCTTTGAAAATTTAAACCTAGAAGAAATCACTTTAACATCCTTTGATGGTCTAAAACTAAATGCTTATTATATGCCTGCTTCCAATCCTAGTAACATCAGTGTTATCGCTGTCCATGGTTATCGTAGCGATTGCTTCCAAAGTGCCGCCATCGCCACCTCTTTTCTCCACCAAAAAGATTACAATATCCTATATGTTGAGTTAAGAGGACACGGGAAAAGCGAGGGAGAATATGTCGGCTTTGGAGTCCAAGACCATAAGGATCTTTTAGATTGGATCAACTATTTAGATAAGCGTTTAGAACATAAAAGCTCCATCTTTCTCCATGGTCTATCAATGGGGGCCAATACTGTACTTTTAACTAGCGATTATGAACTACCTAAAAGTGTTAAAGGAATTATCGCTGATTGTGGTTATACCTCTGTTAAAGATGAACTTAGTTACCTTCATAAACTGGTTTTCCATATCCCCGCCTGGCCCTTTTTACCCCTGCTTAAAAGGATTGTTTTAAAACGGGCCAATTACTCAATAGATGAATACTCAACTTTAAATAGCCTTAAGCAAAGCAAACTACCTATTTGCTTTATCCATGGTGATAACGATAAATTTGTCCCTACTATCTTTTCTCGCGAAAACTTTGAAGCCTGCAGTAGTGAAAAAGAACTGCATATTTTCCCAGGAGCCGGACATGCCCTAAGTCGTTTGAGTAATCCTGCTCGCTACGAGAAAATTGTTGAGGACTTTATTAAGAAACATAGTTAATTCTCTAAGAAAAAAAGGATTTAACAATAAATCCTTTTTATTCCTTATTATTAAATATTATTATTTCTTTAAAGAGAAGTTCCTTCTTGGTAAATAGCCCCCATGAATAACCGAGGCATCACTAGCACTAATCACC
>JAAZGG010000080.1 GCA_012511355.1 bacterium
AATTTATATATTCATAGCGTTCTTCATCACTATTTAAAGGCAACATGCTTAACCCCCTTAAATTTATTAATAAATTTCTATGGCTAAATATTAGCATAAACAGTTCAAAATTACATTAAATATGTTAAAATTAAGTCGTTTAGGAGAAAAATATGCAACACGCTAGGCGAATCACAATTATTCTTTGGTCAATTTGTTTCTTTATCCTCTCTCTTTATTTAGCGCTTATTCCCACTATTTTTAATCGTTCTTTTTGTGAGAGTCAATTAAAAAAGCAAGAAACAGCCGTGCATTTAAATATGAGTGATGAAGAGCTCAACAAAGCCTTAGATAAGACTTTAGATTATTTAGCAGGTAAAAGCGATGATCTGCATTTTAATGTTACCTTAAAAGATGGGACTAGCCGCGAATTTTATAGTGTAACACAAGATGATTTCTACCCCTATCGCGTTTATGATGAATATGCCCATATGGCCGAAGTAAAAGAACTCTTTAATAAAGCCAAAAGTCTAGCCGTACTAGCCGTGATTGTTTGGCTATCATGCACATTCATTCTTCTTTATGGTCGAAAATTATTACTGACCAAACACTTCCGTACCGCCTATATCACCCATGCTGTCCTCGTTCTATTATTTATCGGTATTGGCCTATACGCCGCGCTTGATTTTAATAGTTTCTTTAGCCTGTTTCATCAAATCTTTTTCCCAGGTGGCAACTGGACCTTCCCTTCTAATTCTTTCATGCTACAGCTTTTCAGCGATTTACTCTTTGGTATAATCTATCGTTCACTTATTATTTTTATAGTCCTCTATCTATTAAGCCTAACACTCACTTTTATCTCATCGCGCTTTATTTTCACAAGACAACTAAAGACCAATGAAAAAGATTAGTGATAAATCATTACTTCCCTAATCTTTTTTTAATGGCCTTTTTAAAGTTTTTATGATCTAAAGCAAAGAAGAGCAAAAACGATAAAGGAAAACCATATATAACTATAGGCCCTATCGCCCAAATAATGGGCCAATAATGTAACTTATCGGCATTATCATAAAAGCCCCGAAGATTATCATAATAAAGAAAACCTTTAGGAACCCTTTTTAAGAATTCTGGTACAAAGATATCAAGATAAGGTAGTTTTTCCCCATGACGGTGGAAATAAGGCCCATAGACAAAGGCTTCATTGCCGTAGTCAGAAACCTCAATATAACTCCTTAATGGTAGAAGACCAATTTCACTTAAAAACGCCGCATTAAAAAAGATGACACACATCTCTAATAAAACAAACCCCGGCACCTTCCACCACGACTTATACGAAAGAGAAAATGTACCGAAAATCAGCGACAAAATCGGAACAAGCATTAAGGATAAGTGACAGATATAATAACGGAAAATATCGATAACAAAAAGCGTTTGATCAAAGTGGTCTACTGGGTAAACAACGGCCATTAAACCACCAACAAAGGCTAAGATGAGAACCGAATCCCGAAAGCCTTGTTTTTTAGATAATAAAGCAAAGGGTAATAAAAGCGTATTAAGGGCACAGAAATTAGAGGCTCCAAGCGAGGCTAACGAATAAGGAAAGGTATTATCCGCATCAACAAAAATTAGACTTGAATACGGTGGGATAAGAATTTTTAAAAAGTGTAAAGCAAAATTAATAAAAGCTAAAATTAACAAAAAGCGCTTTTGGACTTTCGCCTCTTTTCCTTTAAAAAGATACCAAGTTAAAAGTAGGCTTATCGGAATTAAAGCCAAGGTTAAAACATAATGAGCTGTGCCAAAATAGAACATTACTCTTCTCCTTAAATTTACAATATTTTAACATATTTTTGACTGATACACTAAAAAAGATAGTAAGTCCCTGCTATCTTTAAAAATATTGAATGATTTTTTGTTATTGAAAATCTATAACTTCAGTTGCTATCTGTTCAAATGTGCCTAAATCCTTCTCATCACCATAGTTAATGATGATTTGCAAAACTTTATCAAGCTTATACTTTGCTTCTATGTGTATTGGCATAATAACACTGCCAACATCAAATGTATCCCAAAAATTAATAAGGGTACGACTGTCCCTTATGTCGGCAGTAAAAACACCATTTTCTTTATCGTTTATATAATAAGAGAAACTCTTATCTCTAAAAACACAAGTAAAAATGCGCAGTCCAATAGCAGGTCCAGAACGAACTTTCTTTAGATATTCATTGGGCGTTAGTGTGCCTTTTTCAATAATTGGCTCGCCACTTTGAACCAGTTCTCCACTCGCGTCTCTTACATAATAAATTACTTCTTTTTTATAATCACAATCGTATCTATCTTCATTTTTAAAAATTTGATAAAGTATTTTCGTTTTTACTAAACTAAGGAGTTTACCATCAGCATCAAAGGTTTTATTCTCGCTGTTATATATTATTTCCGAATAACGTTCTATTTTAAGTAATCTCGAAATAATTTTAGCTTTTCTATCAAGAAAATAAGATACACAAATCATAAAAATTGAAACACAGAATTGCATAAGTAAAATGATTTTAACTCTATATGACATCACCTACCGCCTCCACTCATATTTAAAATAGCAAAAGCACATTCTCCATCCTTACTAGGACTATAC
>JAAZGG010000081.1 GCA_012511355.1 bacterium
GATTGAACTTAAAGATATTGAATATGTCGATCGTGTTAACTTTAAAGCCGATAGCCCCGACTACAACAAAGGGGAAAATACCTTATACATTATAAATACACCTTATGCCTATGGCTCGCCTGAAGAGTCTTCAATTGAAAAGTATTTGGAAGAAAACTTTACCGAATATAATATGCAATTCCAAAACGACAATATTTCTCAAACGGTTTTGCCTTTATGGATTTCTATTGTGGCGGTGGGGATTGTCCTTACGATTCTTTTCATCATGTCTAAGTCCTGGTTTGAACCCTTCTTATTCATGTTTACTCTCGGTATTGCCATCACCATAAATATGGGAACCAATATTCTTATGGGGACCATTTCCGATGTTTCCCTTTCAATTGCCGGCATTCTCCAATTAGTTCTTTCCATGGACTATTCAATTATCCTTTTGTCGCGTTATCGACAAGAAAAAGAAAAGAATCCCGATAAATATGCCGCGATGAAAGAGGCCTTTAAATATGCCTTCCTTTCAATTATTGGCAGTTCAGTAACTACTATCGTCGGTCTATTAGCCCTAACCTTTATGAGTTTTAAGATTGGTGCCGATATCGGTATCGTTTTAGCCAAAGGCGTGCTCATCAGTATGCTGGCAGTCTTTACCATCCTACCCTGTTTAATCTTACTCTTTGATAATGTTATTACTAAAACAAATAAAAAAGAGTTCAATGTCCCCACTAAAAAACTCGCCTCCTTTAGTTATCGGGCTCGGCGGGTTTTAACAGCGGTCTTCATTGTTCTTTTTGCCAGCACGGCAATTTTACAAAGTCGTACTCCTATCTCTTATATCCTCGCTGATAAAAAAGGTGAGATTGCTGAAACCTTCCCGCCCAATAAGATGTTGGTTCTTGTTTATGAAAATAAAGACGAGGCGGCAATTGTTGACATCGCCGATCATCTTGCTAAAGATAGTAAAATCAAAAGTACTATTTCCTATCCTAGTACGATTGATAAAGCCTATACCTCAGAAGAACTCGTAGACGTGATTAAAGAATTTGATAGCGGCAGAGCCGTTGATACCGAATCTTTAGACATTATCTATTATCACTATCATAAAGAGGGTGCTTTACCGAGCATGAGCTTAGCTGAATTTTTAGATTTCTTAAATAATCATGCTATTGATAACGAAAATTTTGCTACCCATTTTGATAGTGCTTCTGTCACGGGAATAAATACCCTTGCTAAATTTGCCAATCCTACTTTATTAACAACACCAGTAGGGACCAGTGCCACTGCTGAATTTTTCGAAATTGAAGAAGCGAAGATCCAACCGGTCTTTGTCATCTACCACGGTAAACAAGTGGAAGATAGAAAAATGAGTTTAGTCACCTTTACCAATTTCTTTGTTGATGGTATTTTGACCAATCCTCTTTATGCTAGCCAAGTTGATGAGGCCACTCAAACCCAAATGACAAACCTTAACAATTTAGTTAATGTGGCCGTCGCAGGAACGGAACTTCAAGCCGCTCAAATGGCCGCTTTAACGGGCATGACTAGTGAAAATGTCACTCAACTCTATAACTATAAAGCCATGCTGATTGGTGCTCCTGTCACTGCCATGTCACTTCCAGCCTTCCTACAATTTGTTTTAGATGATGTTGTCCCTAATCCCATGTTTGCTGGTATGTTTAGCGAAGAGGCCGTCGCTCAATTAAATGGTTTACAAACCATCGTTAATACCGCTATTTCGGGAGTAGAATTAACTCCGACTCAATTATCACCCCTATTAGGTGGCGTTTCAGCCGAACAGCTTGATCAATTGTTTATCTTCTATCATGGTCGTGATACTAGTGATAAAAAGATGAGCCCCAAGGCCTTTGTTGATGAATTACTCTCTAATCCCTTACTAAGTTCAACCTTAGATGAGACCACCACACAACAACTAACCTTTGCTCAATCTTTAATCAATGCGACCATCGCTGAGAAAAAATATACTGCCGCCGAAATGACAACTATGTTATCTAGCACCGGTAAAACTATTGATGGTGAAATGTTAGAACTACTCTATCTTTACTATGGCAGCAAAGTACATAGCGATGCCACTTGGACTATGAAAATCGCTGATTTCCTCGATTATCTAAACGATACTATCTTTGAAGATTCCCGTTTTGATGATTTTATTGATAGCGAAACCAAAGCAGAAGTCCCAGTAATGCAAGAGGAATTAAATGAAAACATTGAAACGCTCAAAGGGCCAAGATATTCGCGCTTAATCTTCAGTAGCAGTTATGAAGATGAATCTACAGAAACTACAGCTTTCCTTGATGACTTAACAACACGTTGTAAAAATAAACTCAGCGGTGATTATTATCTAGTTGGCGATGCTGCCATGGTTTATGAGATGCAGCAAACCTTTGACCAAGAACTAATCCTAATTTCTTTATTAACCGCTGGTGCTATCTTTGTTGTAGTAGCCCTAGTTTTCCGCTCCCTTATCATTCCTGCTATCCTAGTATTACTAGTTCAATGCGGTGTCTTTATTACCGTCTGTATCGCCGGTATTCAAGGAATGGCTATCTATTTCCTTGCCCTTCTGATTGTCGAATGTATCCTGATGGGTGCCATGATTGACTATGCTATTCTGTTTACTAATTACTATCGTGAAAAGCGCCAAGTATTTGGAAAAAAATCAGCCTTAAGAGAAACTTATAAAGATGCCATCCATACCATTATGACCTCAGGTTCAATTATTGTTATCGGCGTTGGCATAGTTGGCTTTTGCTTTGACAATCCGGTTATTGCTCAAATCTGTATCGCCTTAGCAACCGGCGCTTTTTGTGCCTTAGTATTAGTTCTCTTTATCCTGCCTGGTTTGCTATCAGTCTTTGATAGATTGATAATTCGCAAACCTAAAGAAAAATTATAAAAACAGATAAGAAAGAACACCTGATGGTGTTCTTTTTTCTTTTGAAAAAATATTATAAGCCGATTGAATAAAGATTCCATTGTTTCCTATATTAATTATTCTATTGAACTTTTTTACAATTAATTGGGTTTTTGTTCAACAGCTAAAATTTGTCCAATAAATGGAAAATCAGTATTTTTTGGGAAAAACAGAAAAAATTAAGCACTTCTTTTCAAAGGATTACAACTCTTGTAAACATAACTCAAAACTACACAAAATCTAAAACACTTTTAAAGTTATATATAACACTACATTTAATCTTGTTTGCGTTTTCAAATTTATTAGTATTTAACCATATTGTTTTCAAGCCAACTGATGTAGCTCCAATAACATCGGTTTTATAATCGTTTCCAACATATACAATATCTTCTTTATTAATCTTAATATTTTCAGTCAGAATA
>JAAZGG010000082.1 GCA_012511355.1 bacterium
CCTATTGGGACCGTAATTATAAAGCAATAAATCAGCTTAATATATTTTTAGAAGATCGCAAAGGATATAATACCCGTTTTTTGATTGATGCTGATCTAGATCAGCTTGTGCGTGATCGTTTACAAGGTGAAGCCTTTGGCCTCAGGGCATGGTTTCAATGGGACCTGCTTCAGAAATTCGGCGGGAAAGGAATGAATGGACAATTACTAGGTTATCCTATTGTGCTTGAACCTTTAGACTATACAAAGAAAATCAACTTGGTACGAGATTCCTACGATGATTGTGTCAAACAAATTCTTGCAGACTGTGATTCGGCATTCAAGTACCTGCCCATTGCACATCGCGACTTCCTAGTTGACAACGAAAAAGACAAGGCTTATGCTGGTAGCCGTTACTGGGGACGTATTGATGGTGTTACCACAAAGGCAATTAAAGCGATGGTGTACCTCACTTGGGCAAGCCCTACTTACAATCCACAAAATGACAATTCGCGTTGGGATATGGCTGCAAAATATGCCAAAGAAGTTATGGATTTTAAATTAAATGTTGACGGAGGCATATCCAAAGGTTTTAATCCCAAAAATGGAGTGAACTGGTTTGATCCCAATTTTCCTGGAATTATATGGTCTTCCCGTCCTCAAGATAAAAATGATAGTATGGAACGAATGTTTTATCCCAACGGTTTTCAGGGAGATGGAACCATGGGAGCATCCCAGGAACTTGTTGATGCATTCCCTATGAATAATGGGTATCCGATTACAGATGCACGTAGTGGCTACGATCCTGAACATCCTTACAAAAACCGTGACCCAAGGTTTTATAGCATAATTTTTTATAATGATGCAAAAGTAATACGTGCCGGAAAAACTGAAGTGATGTACACTTTTGAAAACTGGGGGAAAGATAAAGCAGGAATCAGTTCTAAAAACAGTAAAACAAATTATCACATTAAAAAATTTGTTTTTATGGGCCTTAACTGGTCCGACGCTTCTATTAACCGTCAACCACACAGTAAACAATTCATTCGGTGGGCACATATGGTACTTACCTTTGCTGAAGCTGCCAATCATGTTGTTGGTCCGTTAGATGCTGCAAAATATGATATATCAGCAAAAAATGCAATGGCTCACTTGCGTTCACGTAAAACTTATGACGGAACAAATGGTTATGATGCAGACCCTTATTTAGATGAGGTTGCTGCAGCTGGTAAATTAGCATTCGATGCATTTATAAAAAACGAACGCAGAATTGAAACCTGCTTTGAAGGAATGCGTTTTTATGATTTACGTCGTTGGAGTAATTCCATTGACGATTTGAATCAATCGGTGCATGGTGTACTGGTACAAAAAAACGAAGATGGATCATTTACATATATCCTTAACAACAAAATAGAAAACCGTTTGTTCCCTTCGGTTTACCTTCCATTACCATATGATGAAATGCTTCGTATGGAAAATCTTATACAAAATGAAGGATGGGATTCTTGGAAATAACATTAAAAACTATCAGTAATGAAAAAAACAATAATTTTGCTAATTTTAACAGTAGTATTGGTTTCATGCTATGAAGATTACATCAAAGATTTCGATTATGACGGGGTATATTTTGCTTACCCAATTGATGTCCGCACATTTGTTGTAGGAGAAGGTATGCAGATTAAGTTTGGCGTATCTCTTGGAGGTGTCAGAAATAATAATCGCGACCGAATAATAGATTTTCAACTTGACAACAACTTTATTTCTGCAGAAACGCTTGAAGCTATGAAAGGAGGAGAAAATTATATTCAAGAATCAGTGGCAGATGTTTCTGAGTTAAAGCCGTTACCTTCAAATTACTATACACTTAGTGACAACAATAAATTTGTAATAAAAAAAGGTGAACATTCTGGCACGGTAACCATGAAAGTAGATTCTGCTAAGTTCCTCTCTGATGCCTTCACACTCAATGCAACCTACGCTTTATCCGTAAGGTTAACAAGTGCAGATGCAGACACCATCCTGGAATCAAACAATTATGCTGTTATTGGAGTAAAATATGAGAACATGCTTTTTGGGAATTACTGGCACGGTGGAGTAACTTTAATCAAAGATGCATCAGGCAACCTGATAGATACTATTTTATACCCTACCACAATCCCTTCACCTGATAGTAAAGCTTGGAAATTAAAGACTATTGCGCCAATGACACTAGTTACCAACGGTGTAAGCGACGAGTCAAGTTCTTCGAAAAGTGAATTTGCAATTACTTTAAAAGATGATGGGAATATCACAATCAATAGCATTGACGGGGCAACGTACGAAGTGCAATCAGATGGTACCAGTAGATTTAATCAGGCAAAATTACTTCAAAATAGAAAAATACTCCTTAGTTACAAATACCAGAATGCTAATGGTTATTGGTG
Source organism: bacterium (assembly GCA_012511355.1). Lineage (GTDB taxonomy): Bacteria > Bacillota_I > Bacilli_A > RFN20 > UBA1709 > JBMNFL01. The sequence continues at coordinate 2,402 of JAAZGG010000082.1, forward strand.
TCATGCAACAGATACCTTAACATTCAGGAACAGAATCCGCGA
>JAAZGG010000083.1 GCA_012511355.1 bacterium
TCACTGGTGCATTGTTCGATACCGCTATTGGGGGAAAGGTTATTCGTAAACAACAATTAGTGAAAGTAAAAAATTACAACGAATATGGGAGAGTGGTTGGCGAACACCTAGAAAAAGAGTGGGTAGAAGAAGAATTACCGCCAAACCCACTTTTGTTAAAATTTCTAGCCGAACACAAGTTGAGCGAAAAGTTTGGCAAAGACAAAAACGACAAAGACCAAGAGGTTGTTAGCATTGTTAATGGACTAGATGACAAAGACCTAGACTTAATGAAAGAACAATTAGAAGATTATGAACGAAATCAAGAACAAAATTGAAAATAAACGCAACGAAATAAAAAGCGACATAAAGAAACTCAAAAAGATGAGCGATATTTCTACCAACTTTCAAAAAGAGGAACAAATTTCTTATGATGTGAAATCCGTTTTAGCAAAATTAACCGAAACGCAAAAGCAACAAGCAAAACAACTTATACAAATGCGTAAGGCGAAAGAAAGTTATATCGAATACCTAAAATATGTAAACCCAAGTTATGTTTGGACTAAGTTTCATATATTTCTAGCGATGGTTTGCGATAGCGTTGTTAAGCGAGTTGAAAAAGGCGAAAAGGTGCGAGTTGTATTATCCGTTCCGCCTAGACACGGAAAAACGGAAACGGTCACAAACGCATTACCAAGTTGGTATGTTGGCAGAAACCCAGACAATAACGCAATTCTAACCGCTTATAATGCAGACCTTGCCGAAAAGTTTGAGGACGCAAACCGAAAAAAGACTAGGGAATACGGAAAAGATATATTTGGAATTGAAATTAGCGAAAGCCAAGATAACAAGACTTTATATCAAATTAAAAATCATAAAGGCGGTGTAATGGGCGTTGGTATTCTCGGTGGAATTACTGGAAATGGCGGAGAACTTATTATCATTGATGACCCTTACAAGAATAGTCAAGACGCAAATAGTCCTACTAATAGAAAATTAATCGAACAAATATACCGAGATAGAATTTATACACGAACGCAAGGAAAAGGCAACGCTATCATATTAATTCAAACTAGATGGCACGAAGAAGATTTGGCTGGCGTGCTAAGCAAACAAGATGAATGGATAGTTATAAACATACCTTGCATTTGCGACAACCCCCATAAAGATCCACTTAAACGAAAAGAAGGTCAAACGCTTTGCCCAGAATTAGGTTTTGATACTGAATGGGCAATTCAAACCCAAAAAAGTGTGGGACTTAAAGTGTGGACTGCTTTATATCAAGGACAACCTAGTATAGATGGCGGAGAAATATTTAAGCGAGATACATTAAGGTTATATACCGAACAAAACAAACCTAGTTCTTTTGAAGAGATGGCAATATCTTGCGATTTAACATTTGGTGGCATTAAAAAGGAAAATGACTTTTGTGCAATTCAAGTGTGGGGTAGAGTAGGTGCAAACCACTATTTACTCAAAAGAATTAAAAAAAGATTAACATTTGTTGAAATGTGTGAAAAAATAAAGTTAGTAAGTATAGAATATCCACTCGCTAGAAGAAAGATAGTCGAAAAGAAAGCAAACGGACAAGCAGTTATTGATAGTTTGAACTCGGTTATCGGTGGATTTGAGGCATTTGACCCTAAAATGGTTGATAAAATCGGTAGAGCAAATGCGATTACTCCATACTTCGATAGCGGAAACATATTCTTACCTTGCAAGGAAATTGATAACTCGATAGATGAGTTTGTTGAAGAATTGTTAAAGTTTCCAAATAGCAAGAACGATGACGAGGTTGACGCTATGACACAATATTTGAACTCATGGCATTATAAAAATGTAGGAAGGATAATAGCCGACAGCAAATTCATTAGTTTGGCAGAGGCATGGAGAGGTATTAAGGTATGATAAATCTAAACATTAGCGAAGAAACATTGTCAAATGAAAAACAATTAGCAAAAGTTGTTAATAAGTTAATTTATATTAAGGTTGTTTCAAAAGAAGGAAATGCGTTAAAAGTTAAAGAGAACCAAGATTTTTATAATGGAATATTGCCAAACATTATTGTTAAAGATGATACGACATTTGAACCAAAGATTTTTAACTTTGCGAAACCGATTACGGATACGGCGACAAAAGCGTTTATTGGCGAAGAACCAGACATTATTTCTAGTGGTAAGAAGGAACAAAAGGACAAGTGCGAAACTTTTAAGCGAAAACTATATGCTAGACAATATCATAAAGAAACTTTTAGTGTTGGAAAATCAGCATCTATTTACGGAAGTGGCTTTTTAGCACTATACAATGAAGTTGGGGATATATTCCCAAGATTTAGAACTTTGAACCCACAATTTTGTGATGTCGTATATGATTGCACACTTGCCCAAAAACCTTTATTGGCATTTAATATTGTTTCAAACGAAAAAATAGTTAGTAATCGGTTAACTAAAAATTATCTAGTTTATGTTTATACCAAAGAAAATTTGTATGTGTATGAAACTCTTGACACAAACATTGATGATCCAATGAAACCAAGTGCTAGAAAAGACTTTGTTAAACCATTTTTATCATTCAAAACAAGTGATGGAAATTTTTTAAGTGTTGTAAAGCATAATTTTAAAGATATTCCAATCATCGAGTTTCCAAATAACGAAGAACGAAAAGGCGATTTTGATTGTGTTAAAGACCTAATTTCTATATATAATAACCTACAAAATAATAGGTGCTTAAATGTTCATGATATTGTTAACTATGTTTTAATGTTAAAGAATGTTCGTGTTGGCGACCAAACCGAAGTTGACACAATGCTTGGTATGTTGAGAGAGCATAGAGTTTTACCAGTTGAGAGAGACGATGTCGACGCTAAGTTATTGTATTACCAATTAAATTTATTAGAATTACGA
>JAAZGG010000084.1 GCA_012511355.1 bacterium
ATTTAACAATGATGATGCTAAAGCTTTTGTTAACAAGTTTAAAGTCTGGTCTAAAAAAGGTTATGTAACTACTCAAAAGCTTTTAGGTACTTACACCTCATCAATCTTTAAGGAAACCGACCCTAGCAAGCAAAAATCTTATATGTCCATTGGCTCTTCTGCAGGTGCTACTCACCAAAGACCAGATAAAGTTGGTGGCAATTATCCTTTTGATGTTGGTATTGCTGAGATTCCTCAGGCTAATGCCGAACACAAACGGGTCATTTCACAAGGACCTTCGGTCTGTATCTTTAGGAATAGTGATCCTCAAAAGGTTATGGCATCTTGGTTATTCCTCAAATATTTAACCACCAGTGTTGAGTTCCAAGCGGAATTCTCATTGGCTTCTGGTTATGTACCTGTTTTAAAATCAGTTAAGCAAAATGAAACTTTTGCGGAAAAATTAGCGGCCCGTAATGGTGGCGATAACATTTCGTCATTATCAGCCTATGTTTGTATGGAACAAGCAGCCAACTACTTTACTTCACCAGCCTTTGTCGGCTCCAGTGAAGCTAGAGATCAAGTTGGTGGAATTATTGATGCTATGTTAGCCGACGTCAGTGACAAGAAAAATATTGACACAGTCTTTGCTGATGCTATTACAGAATGTGAATATCAGGTTACTGGCTAAATTAAGAAAGAGATTAAAATGAAAAAAATACGTTGGTTTATTTGTTCGTTGATGGTGCTTCTTCTCATTCCGACCCTGTCGGGTTGTAAGAAGAGCGAAAACTTGCCGGATTTTGTCATTCCGGAAGGTGGTTATGATAACTCTAAAGTTACCATACGTTTTTACCATACCATGGGACAGCCTTTGCAAAATGTTTTAAATGTCTACATTGAGGCCTTTGAAGAACTTTATCCGAACATTACGATAAATTCTTTGGCTATTGGCGGGTATGATGATGTGCGTGACCAAATCAAAACCGAACTCTCCATTGGCGAGCAGGCGAACCTTGTCTATTGTTATCCCGATCATGTCGCGACTTATAACAAAGCCAAATCGGTTATTAAGTTAGATACGCTGATGGATGATACTAAATATGGCCTAGGCCTAACTGCCGCTCAAAAAGCGGACTTTATTGAGGCTTACTACAATGAAGGTAAACAATTCGGTGATGATAAGATGTACTGTTTGCCCTTCTCTAAATCTACTGAAGTTCTTTATTACAATAAGACTTTCTTTACGGAACACGAACTCAATGTCCCTACTACTTGGGAGGAGATGGAAAGTGTTTGTCAAGCGATTAAGGTAATTGACCCTAAATCCATTCCTCTTGGTTATGATTCCGATTCCAACTGGTTTATTACCATGTGTGAACAATTGGATTCACCCTATACCAGTGATGAAGCGCCTTATTTTCTCTTTGATAATCAGGCGAATCGTGATTTCTTAACTAAAATTAAGGGCTGGTATGAAGCTGGTTTAGTTACCACTAAATCGCTATACGGCCAATATACTTCTAGTTTATTTACCTCTAGAGGGGAAGTTAAGTCTTATATGTCTATTGGCTCTTCAGCAGGCGCGACCAATCAGGTTCCTGAGAAGATCAATGGCGTCCGTCCTTTTGAAACAGGCATCACCGCCATTCCGCAAGTTAGTGCTACTCGCAAGCGGGTCATCTCACAAGGACCTTCGGTCTGTATCTTAAAAAGTAAGAACCCTCAAGAAGTTCTGGCTTCTTGGCTCTTCACTAGGTATTTACTTACCAGTGTAGAGTTCCAGGCGGAGTTTTCCATGACCTCTGGCTATGTTCCCGTTCTCAAATCCGTCTTCGCTAATGAAGTTTATCAAGACTTTTTAAATCGGGCTGATGGCAGTGATAACATTGCTGCGCTCTCAGCCAAGCAATGCATCGCCCAAGAAAGTTATTATTATTCTTCACCAGCCTTTGTCGGCTCAGCGGTAGCGCGTGATGAGGTTGGGGCCATGTTAGCAGCCGTGCTCAGCGGCGTAAAAGGAATAGATCAGGCCTTTAAAGATGCCGTAGATAACTGTAACTATGCTATCGGGTAGAGAGGTGTTTTTATGAAGAAGTTTGCAAAATATCTATTAATTATTTTACTTGCTGCAACTCTTTTGAGCTGTGGTAGTTCTTCTTCTACCTCAACGACAACACCAGTAACTACGTCAAGTCTAGCTGATCCTGTAGATTATGCTGGGCAATTGAAACTCGATCTCAATGACACCAGTTCTTTGAAGAAAGAAGTTACTTTAAAGACCTGTATTGATGGTGATACGACCCACTTCCATGCAGATATTAATGAAGATGGAGTGGTTAAGGCGCGTTATCTAGCCATTGATACACCAGAGTCTACGGGAACGATTCAACCCTGGGGTAAAGCGGCGGCCCTGTTTAATAAATCTAAATTAGAAAACGCCAAATCTATCTATATTGAATCTGATGATAATAAGTGGAATCGCGATTCAACTACCGATAGACGAATCTTACTCTGGGTTTGGTATAAGAGTGATGACAGTTCGGATTATCGCTTGCTAAATCTTGAACTTCTTCAAGAAGGTTATGCGGCGACTAAAAATTATTCCTCAACTAAATATGCTGACATTTTCGCTCAGGCGCACAATCAGGCGATTAGTCTTAAACTTCGTTATTATGGCGAGGTTAAAGATCCAGGCTTTGATTATGGCGATTATAGGGAAGTGACCTTAAAACAAATCAGAACACATATTGATGAATATGTGGATACCAATGTTCGTTTTGAAGGTGTCATCGTTCTTAACGGCGGTGAAAACACCTATACCGTTGTGGACTGGGACTTAGAAGATGAGAAATACTACGGTATTCAAGTCTATAGTGGCTATAACTTTTCAGGTAATTTTTTACTAGCCATTGGTAATCGTTTGAGCTTTGCAGCCACCATTACCTATAGTGAAAATTTTGGCTACCAGGCTTCGGGTTTAACTTATTTTGCCATGACGCCTAAACATGATAAATGTTTGCGCTTGGTTTCAGAAGATAACGAAGTCGAGCCCTGGCTCATCGATGTTCCCTATTTTAAAGCAAATGATGCAAGCATAAGTGACACTTATGTCAAAGTTGAAGGTTTAGCAGTTAAAAGTATTTATACGACAACAGATCCTAGCACTTCTTCAGTTGGGGCCATGACCTTTACCTGTGAAGATAGTGAAGAAAATGAAATCAAAATTCGTACTTCAATTCTCTATGAAGAGGATGGAAAAACCCTTGTGACTGCCGAGGCTTACGAGAATAAGATTATTGATGTTATTGGAACTGTTGACGATTATAAAGGTGATTATCAAGTCCACGTTTACAAGCGGAGTGATATCACTGTTAAAAATTAATTAAAAGAATTAAAGAAAGGAATTAAAACATGAAAAAAGTAACTAAATTAGGCACATTACTACTCGGTTTAGTACTAGCGGTTGGTTCACTGGTTGGCTGCGGTAAGACAAGTAGCAGTTCTAGCAGTCCTGACAGTACTACTAGTGTTGATAGAACACAGGAATACCAAAACATCGTTTCTGGTGCTGGTAGCTATGTTTGGTCAATGTATTACCAACATGATGTTATAGACAAAACCGATTCATTCGATGTCGTTACGCACACCAATTATGATGGACATGATGTCCAGATAACCTGGAACTTAGAAATCACAGGTGGTGTGACTCAAGACGCAGTTAAATATGTCGTAACTGAGGATGCAGATTACGATACCATTTACGTTGGCTATTATGATGAAAAGGTTACTGAAGATACAACCTTTAAACTCACCCCAACTTTTACCTATGAAGGCGTAAGCATGACCTTAGCTGATATTGTCGGCGCCGATAAAGGCTTCTTCGCTTACAGAACTCCCAAATTTGTCTTAAATACTAGGGCAGAATGGGATGAGGAAGGTGCAACAGGGACAAACACCATGAATATCAAAGGTGTGGTGTTAGATATCTTAGGAAGTGGTCCTAGTAAAGGTAGTTTCTATTTCCAAGATGCTGCTGGTAATGGCTATTACGCGTATCTTCCTGCGAAAAACACAGCGAAAGTTGGCGATGTAGTAGTCGTTACTGGTAAACGCAGTGATTATTCTGGCCAACAAGAATTCGGCAAAAACTGCACCGTTCACGTTTATACTGGCGACACTCAAGAAGTAAAAGTCAAAGATGGCTCTACTGATTGGGCGACTTGGACTAGCGCTAAAAACTTCACAGCCGAATATCAAAATAATTATGTTGAGCTTAAGGGCTGTAAGGCAACAAGAGTTGATGGCTCTAACTATTATTTCAAAGTTGGGGAAGGAACAACAGAATATAACATCTATGATAGTTATTACTTCCTAAGCGATGCTCAAAGAAAAGAGTTTAAGGCTAACTTCCTAGCTTTGGTAGAAAGCCAACAAGCCTTTGATCTTGAAGGTATCGCCACCGTTTATAGCCACAATATTCAAGTTTACGGCTCAACCAAGTTCCCAGCCATCGTCAAAAGCTTTACCAATGATGATGCTTTCAAAGTGGCGGGTTCTTTAGGTGAGGTTGCCGGTAAGTTTGCCGCTGCCTACACAGAAGATGTTGAAATCACGCTCCCAACAACTGGTGATGTCTTTAATACACCAGAGATTACTTGGGCAGTAGTTGAACCTACTGATGCGACACTTGTTTCCATTGCTGATGGCAAACTAAAAATCAAGGTTGATTCTTCTTACGATCAAATCGTAATTAGAGCGACAAGTAAATTAGGTGAAGCTCAAAAAACCAAAGACATCACGCTTGAAACAGCTTTGACCTATACAACTGTTGCCAATTTCTTAACCAATAAAGATGATAAGAATGTCCAATATTTACATGGTTATGTTGTGGCAGCGGGTGGTAGTGACACGGCAGTTGGGTCATTTGTTATTGATGATGGAACTGGAGCCGTCTTCAGTTATGAGAAATTCAAAGTTAACTTAGGTGATGAAGTCATCGTTACCACCAAGTATGCGGAACACCAGGACTTCCCACAATCTAAGACAACGGCAGTTAAGGTTGTCTCAACTGGCCATAATTATACTGGCAAGGTCCAAAAAACCATTGATAAAGACAATATTGGAACCATCAAGACTGCTTGTGAAACTGATTTAGCGACTCAAATAACTGAGTACACTGGTAAATTAGTAAAGGCTACTGGTTATTTGGTCGAGACCGAAGATAGTAAGGGGAATAAATATATTAATCTTTATGCCACTGCTAATGACGCAACTTCTACTCGGGTTGCTACCCTTTACTACAATGACACCATCAAAACCAACGATCTTGATCCCAAGAAAGGCACAGCAACCGAAGTTGATGTTTATGCCTATGTTCGTGGTTTAAGTAAATCTGGTGTTACCTTACAAATCCAGGCTGTTGTTGATAAAGGTGCAGCGTATGCTCAAACTGAAGTAGCGCTTCTAAAATTAACTGCTAATTCATTTGTTGGTGTCACTGACTATTCTAAAGAAGCGGTTGATTATAGCATCTACGGTCACGAAGTTAACCTATCAAAAGATGTTTCTTATACATTTAAAAACTTTGGAACCTTAGAATATATTCAATTAAAGAAGGCGTTAGGTACCATAACTATTGCAAATGAAAAACCCGAACAAGTAGTTTTAACAACATATAGTACCTTTGATTATGCAGCGAATGATAAGCAGCCAGTTGTTAAATTTGGTGAAACCACTTTGACAACAGTTGATGATGCCACTACTATCCAAGCTAATCGTGTTGACACTGGCCAAAAGAGTGGAAAATACACAGTTTATGCTTATACCTTAATTTACAATGTTACGGCTACCGAAGCTGGGACAATAACAATTAAGGCTGGAGAGGCTGCTGCCTACATCGCCTCTGTCGAATTACGTTAGTTTTTAAATCCTTATAAAGTATTAATAGGGAGGGGAACTCCCCTCCCTTCTTTATCGTTATTATGAACTATACCCATACCTTAGTTTTTATTCGTTATCAAGACGAGTTTCTTTTAATCAATCGTGAAAAGGGTTCCTGGTTTGGTTGCTGGAATGGTCTTGGTGGCAAAGTAAAAAAGAATGAATCTTCCTTAGACTGTGCGCTAAGAGAAACCAAAGAAGAAACAGGCTTAGAGCTTGAAACTCTAAGTTTTTGTGGTTCTTTTAGTTGGTCTAATGAAGATGATCCTAATGACAGAGGTTTAATTGCCTGTTATCATGGCTTTAGTAAGGAGTATTTAAAAACCCCACTTAAGTATCGTGAAGGGATTTTAGATTGGAAAAAAACCTCATGGATTCTAAATCCTAATAATCAAGGGATAGCTAAGAATATTCCTTTGTTTATCAATAGGATTTTAGAGGGGAAGGTATTTAAATACCACTGCTCTTAGCGAGGTTTAAAGCTTTTGGATATTAAGGATGCGACATAGCAAATGAAAGGATAGAAAAGTGACGGTTAAAATTTATTTAACAGATATTAGACCCTTAAAAGATGAAGCTTTGTTTAAAAAAGCTTCTTTAGTTATTAATCAAGAATTTAAGGGTGTAGGTTTTAAAGAGAAGAGGGTGTTTTTAGCCGAAAGATTACTCTTATTAAAAGCCCTTAGAGATTTAGGGGTGCGCAATCCTAGTCCTGCTATTGATTATCAAGATAGTGGTAAGCCTTATTTAAAAAAATATTCTCAATATCATATTGGTATTTCCCATTCTAAGGATTTGGTTGTTTTAGTCATTTCTTTAAGTGAAGTCGCTTGTGATATTGAATATATTGCTCCTTTAAGAGAAGGTCTTGCTAAGCGCTTTTTTACCGATAAGGAAAAGGAAATTATAAAGACAAGTTCTAATCCTAAACTGATGTTTTATCGTCTTTGGACCTTAAAAGAGAGTTATTTAAAGCTGTTAGATTTAGGTTTAAGGAAGGCTTTGAATAGTTTTTCAATTGATGTTCAAGGTCGGGTTATTAAGGTCTTTGATCAAGAAAACACCTCTAATTATATCTTTAAAGAATATACTCTACAGAGAGAGTATCAACTGGCCTGCTGCTTAAAAAGTTTAGATAATGAGGCGGAATTTTCTTTGTTTGATTATAAATTAAACGAGTTAGTTTAAATTCCTATTATTTAGTAAAAAATGGTTGACAAGTTATTTCTACTTAAGTAGAATATCGTTGCGGTACATAAAAAAGGCCGTTTTAGATATATTCGTTTAAGTCTTCAATTGGGAAGACCTTTAAAAAGAGAGGATTTAAAACGCCTGGTATTGTGTGAATAAATTCTTTGAAAGGAGGGAACTATATGCCAACAATCAATCAGTTAGTTCGTCAGGGACGAAAAAAGGTTACTTTCAAATCCAAAGCTCCGGCTTTAAATAAAGGTTGGAACTCGTTACAAAAGAAGGTTACCAAAACCAATTCGCCTCAAAAAAGAGGGGTTTGTACACGGGTTGGAACCATGACACCTAAAAAGCCTAACTCGGCTTTACGTAAGTATGCTCGTGTTCGCTTAAGCAATGGCAATGAGGTTACCGCTTATATCGGTGGTGAAGGCCATAACTTACAAGAGCACAGTGTCGTCATGATTAGAGGCGGCCGTGTCAAGGATTTACCTGGTGTGCGTTATCACATCGTCAGGGGAACACTTGACTGTGCGGGGGTGGATGCGCGTAGACAAGGGCGTTCACATTATGGGGCTAAAAAGCCTAAATAATTTTCAAGAAAGGAGAAATGTATTATGCCACGTAAAGGTAGTGTAGCTAGAAGAGATGTTTTACCAGATCCAATTTATAACTCTAAATTAGTTACACGTTTGATTAATAAGATTATGTTAGATGGCAAGAAGGGTACGGCTCAGGATTTACTTTATACCGCCTTTAATATGGTGGAGAAGAAGACCAATAAACCGGCAATTGAAGTCTTTGATGTCGCCATCAACAATATTATGCCTTCATTAGAATTAAAGGCTCGTCGGGTTGGCGGTTCCAACTATCAAGTTCCTGTGGAAGTTTCGCCTGAAAGAAGAATTTCTTTAGGCTTAAGATGGTTGGTCAGTTATTCAAGAACTCGTAACGAAAAGTCGATGGAGGAAAGACTCTGTAATGAAATCATTGATGCTAGCAATGGAGTGGGAAATTCAGTTAAGAAACGTGATGATACCCATAAGATGGCAGAAGCCAATAAGGCCTTTGCCCACTTCCGTTGGTAATCACTGATAAGGATTGTATGAAGAAAGTATTAGAAGAAGGGAGGAGGAAAGTGTATGGCGCGTGAATATCCCTTAGAAAAGACCCGAAATATCGGAATTATGGCGCATATTGATGCGGGGAAGACCACCTGTACGGAGAGAATTCTTTATTTTACAGGCATCACCCATAAATTAGGTGAGACCCATGAAGGCACGGCGGTTATGGACTGGATGGCTCAAGAAAAAGAAAGAGGCATCACCATTACCTCAGCGGCCACTACGGCCCACTGGAAGGGTTATTGCATCAACGTTATCGATACCCCAGGACATGTTGACTTTACGGTTGAAGTTGAGCGTTCATTAAGGGTCCTAGATGGGGCGGTTACCATTCTGGATGGTAAAAACGGGGTTGAACCCCAGACCGAAACGGTTTGGCGCCAAGGTACAACTTACCAAGTTCCCAGAATTGTTTTTGTTAATAAAATGGATGCCGTAGGGGCGGATTTTGAGATGAGTGTAAGAAGTATCCATAGCCGTTTAGAGGCTAATGCTCATCCCGTCCAATATCCCATCGGCAGTGCCCAAGACTTTGAATGAGCCGTCGATATTATTCGGCGTGTGGCTTATTACTTTGAAGGAGAAAAGGGCGAAAAGTTAGTTGAAAAAAGTGTTCCTGCTAATCTAGTTAATAGGTGTGAGGAACTAAGATTAGAACTGTTAGAAAAAATTGCGGAATTTGACGATGATTTAATGATGAAGATTTTAGAGGGTGAAGAACCCAGCATTGAGGAAATCGAATCAGCCATTCGTAAAGGTGTTATTTCTGGCTCCTTCTTCCCTGTCCTCTGTGGCTCGGCCTATAAAGATAAGGGCATTCAACCCTTACTGGATGCGGTTATCGATTACCTACCTTCTCCTAGTGATGTTGAGGCCATTAAGGGTAGCAATGAAAGAGGCGAGGAAGAAATTCGTGAGGTTGATGATAAGGCCCCCTTTGCCGCTTTGGCTTTTAAGATTGTTACCGATCCCTTTGTCGGTAAATTAGCCTTCTTTAGAGTCTATTCAGGTCATGCCTCGGCGGGGACTTATATCTATAATGCCTCTAAAGGAACTAAAGAAAGATTAGGTCGTATTGTTAGGATGCACGCCAACAATAGGGCGGATATCAGTGATGTTTATGCTGGCGATATCGCGGCGGCTGTTGGCCTTAAGAGTACGAGTACGGGTGATACCCTTTGTGATCTTGATAAGCCTATCATTTTAGAATCAATGATCTTTCCAGAACCGGTTATTCATCAGGCGATTGAGCCAAGATCACGAGCCGATCAAGATAAATTAGCGGCGGCTCTTATCAAGTTAGCCGAAGAAGACCCCACCTTTAAGGCCTATACCGATAATGAAACTGGGC
>JAAZGG010000085.1 GCA_012511355.1 bacterium
ATGTTGTAAAGAGCTTTAACAAGCATGGATAGCATTGCCGGTAAAGACATGGTTAAAATAAGTTTACCAATAGGCATATCACGCATTTTATCAGAGGACAAACTTGACACTGTTACCGCTCCTTTCGTTTCCCAAAATTATAACCGATTCAATATAAAATCTCCACAAGAGATTTTTGATGTGTTAGAATAAAAAACGAAAAGGGGATTATATGCGAATTAGACACGTTTCCTTGTTGCTCTTAGTTGGTCTTTTAGTTGCTTGTCAAACACCAACTAAATGTGAAGACTATGTTCCAGGAGTAAGGACTAAAAAAGGCGAGGTTGTGCAGACATTAAACACAACGGTTTTTTTAAGGACCTATGAAGCGGAATATTTTAAAACTTTTTTCCCAGAATTTAAAAACATTGTTCAACAGATCCATCGTGAGACCGATCGTTATAATGACTATAATGAAATGGCCTTTACCTATGAACTCAATCAAAATTATGGGAGTGAGAATCTGCTAACAATCAATGAAGAAATGTTCGACATTTTAGGTACATCTTTAAAAATGTGTGAACTCAGTGAAGGCTATTTTAATCCAGCAATAGGCGGGTTGGTTGATCTATGGTCCCCACTTTTTAATCAAAAGACAAATATAGATCCAAGCAGTGCGGTTCTTACGGCAACTTTGGCACAAATTCCAAGTTATCAAGAACTTAATGAAAATCTTGAACGAATTGTACCAACCATACACGATGACAAACCTAATCAATACGGGGTAATTTTTGGTAAAATTCCTGGGAAGGAAAATGTTCTGCTAGATTTTGGTGGAATTGCTAAGGGTTATGCGCTAGAAAAGGTTTTCGAAGCCGCGGAAAACGAAGATAAACCTTTCATGACTTATGCGGGAGGGAGCAGCATTATTATGAAGGGTGAAAAGCCCTATGCTAATGGTAATTGGATTATCGAAATTGAAGACCCTAAAAACCCCAATGATTATTTAGCTAAGCTCTATCTAAAAGGAACACACGCTATCTCAACATCAGGGGATTATCAAAAATATTTTTTCAATGAGAACAATACAAGACGACATCATATATTAAATCCATTAACTGGTTATCCAGAGAACTATTATCGTAGTATCACCCTATATTCAAATAAAAGGGCGGATGTTTTAGATGCTTTATCTACAGCTTTATTTAATTGTCCAGACGATGAAGAATTATTGCGAATTACGGCGAAGGTTGAAGAATATTTTTCAATGGATATTGAGATAATTTATAGCAAAGAAGAAGACGGCGTATTGTATCTTGGCGCCACTAAAAAGGCTTCTGAACAAATGCAAGAATGCGCGCTTGAGGTTCGAATAATCGATGATTAGTTTAACAAGAAAAAAAGGCGACCTTCTAGCTGTTGCCCTAGCCATTATCCTTGTTTTAGCAATGTTAATTGCTCTTTTTGCTTATGCCGGCTCAGGTGACAATGTGGTTACCATTAAATATGATGGTCTAGTAGTGCATAAAATGAATTTAGCCCGTGACGAAGTCTACACGATGAAAAAAGAAGACTATCCTTTGTTACAGGGAGATTTAACGGTTGTTATTGAAAATGGCAAAGTTCGGGTTGATGAACAGACATCACGTTATAACTACTGTGAATTAATAGGAGAGACATCTAATAAAGGCACGGCTATTGTCTGTGCTCCCAATCATGTGATTATCAGCATTGAGGGTTTTGATGAAAATGCCACCGATTGGCCACCAAGGGGGCAAAAAAAATGAAAACTAGAGTACTGGTACATTTAGCCCTGTTTTTGGCACTAGCGGTAGTGGTTAATTATTTAGAATCTTTTATCCCCTTGCCCTTTGTTGGTGTCAAGCTTGGTTTAGCTAATGCTCTTGGCATTTTAGTTCTTTATTACTATGGTGCTAAATATTATGCGGGTTTTGGTGTTTTAAGAGTGCTTTTATCAGCCGTGCTTTGGACAGGTTTTGGTTCAGCTTTTTTAATAAGTTTGGCCGGAATGATTCTTAGTAGCTGTTTTAGTTTAATAGTTAAAAGCAGTAAATGTTGTTCTATTTATGGTATTTCTATTATTGGAGCCATCTTCCATGGTATAGGTCAAGTTATCATGGTGGCGATTCTTTATTCAACTATCTATTTATTTAGCTATGTTTTAGTTTTAACAATTTCGGGTTTAGTGACGGGCTTTATAATCGCCGGTCTTTGTGTTTTGTTAATAAAAAGATTGCCGATCAAGACAATCTCCTATAAAGAAAATTAATTATTGCTCTTTACCTAAACATTCATAAGGAAGGCCACTTATATCTTCCATTACCTTTTGGGCTTTTAGATCAGCGTTTCTTTCGTTGATCTCTTTTTTCATTAAGGGATAACTTTGATTAGTTAAGGGAAGTTTTAGAGAAACTAATAAGGCGGCGATTAAAAGGATAAAGGGAGCGAAACTTGAAAAGGCTTTAATCCCGGTTTTAACAGAATCAGTAAGAGAATTATAGACACAGGCGTGATCACATTCGCTTGATGATAATTGACCAACATTATAATCGAGCATTTCTAAGTAAAGCCCAACAATCTGCATGGCAACAGCTTGAGATAACTGGCGGATGAAGGTCATAAAGCCGGAATAAATACCGTCTTTTTTCTTCCCAGAAATCAATTCTTCAACATCCATAACTTCAGGAAGAATTGCCCAAGGTAGATAGGCCACACCGCCTGCCCCGAAAGCCATGATTAAAGCGGTCGCATAGATAACAATAGAACTTGCTGAGGGTGAGGCTAAAAAGAACATTAAAAGCGCGCCTCCAGCCCAAATGCCACAGCCTAGGGAAAAGGCTTGTTTTTTACCAGTTCGATTTGCTAAGAAAACATAAAAAGGGATGGAAAGGATTTGACAGACCATAAAAATTCCTAGCAGGATAACATATTGACCAGGCATATTTAAATACCATTTAGCATAGTAGATAAAAATAGCCATAAAAATATCCATGGCGGTGTAGGCTAAAAGGTATAAAGAGATCATGATTCTAAAAGATCTATTACGCAAAACCGTTTTGGCATCTTTGATAAAGTTTGCGATGATGTTCTGTTTAACCGCTTTTTCTTCCTGATCATTTGGTAAATCAATACCTTTAGTAGCAATTAAAACAAAAATCCAAGGGAGCATATAAAATACACCAAAACAAAGACCCATAACTAAATAACCAGTACCCGACTTATTAAATAAACCAATAAGAATTGTTGGGACGGTTCCGGCGATTAAAGTAGAGACGTTGGAAAAAATCGCTCGGATTCCGACAATTTTGTTGCGTCTTTTATGGTCATCGGTCAGTTCTGGCAACATCGCGTGATAGGGAACCATTGTTAGTGAAAAAGAAGTGGCGAAAGCCATATAAGCCAAAGTATAGCAAATAATTCTAAACCAAAGAGGTAAACTTGCTAAAGGCAACCAAAGTAAAGTAAAAGCGGCTGTTATATGGAATAAAGCCGCCACGAAAAAGATTCGTCTTTTACCATGTTTTGAGCGTATTCTCTCACTTAATGATCCAATAAAGGGATCAATAACAGCATCCCAAATTTTACCGATAAGCAGCATGCTTCCGACAATACCAGCACTAATAGCGATGTTGTCGGTTAAAAAGTTCATGAACAAAAGACCGACCAAAGTAAAAGCGCCACCGCCGAAAATGTCACCAGCACAATAACCAAATATTCGTTTTTTTGTTAAAAAAGTCTTTTCCATTTCATTTCCTATCGTCTTTTAAAATATTTAGTCTTTACAATTAAAATTATAGACAAGCTTTTATTGTTTCTCAAACAATTTGTGCTAAAATGGGAATAAGTGTTTTTATAAAAGGGGTGAAAATAGTCATGAGTGAAACAATTAAGGAATATTTAGCAAAACTTTCAAGCGCGGAACCAACACCAGGTGGAGGCTCAGCTGCTGCCTATTTATCGGGGATAGGTATTGCTTTAGCTTTAATGAGTGGCAACGTCTCCATTAAGCGCAAAAGTTTCCAGCAAAGAAGTGAAGAAGAAAAAGCTAAGGTTCATTCTATTATGGGGTGGCTAAGTAAATTACAAACAGAGGCTCTTCGCTATGAAAAACAAGATCAAGAGGCTTTTGAACACTATATGAGTGTTTATAAAAGCGAAGATCAAAAGTTAAAAGAAGAAGCCGCTTTTATTTGTTACAATGTGCCTTATTTATTATTAGAGTTGAACATCAGGGCTATTAATTTAATTATCGCCCTTAAACCTTATGTTGTTAAAACGGTTATCAGCGATTATAAAATGGCCTTAGAAATTTTAAAGGCCAATTTACGTTGTTGCCTAATAAATATGGATATTAATATTGATAATATCAACGATCCAGAAATAAAGAAAGATTGTGAAGACGCACATAAACTAGTCATTAAAATGACAAGACGCGCCACAAGAGCAATGGAGGGGATTTAAATGAAAACAGATATTGAGATTGCCCAAGAACACAAAAAACTTGAAATTACAGAAGTCGCAAAAAGTGTAGGAATTCCAGATAGATTTTTGGAACAACATGGCCACTATAAAGCTAAAATTGATTTAGCTTTTATGGAAGAGTTAAATAAGAAGGAAGATGGCGATTTGGTTCTAGTAACCGCCATTACCCCAACGAAAGCAGGAGAAGGCAAAACCACCACTACTATTGGTTTAGGTGATGCCTTAAAAATACTTGGGGCAGAGCCGATGATTTGTTTACGTGAACCATCCATGGGGCCGGTTTTTGGTATTAAGGGTGGAGCGGCCGGCGGTGGTTATGCTCAGGTTTTACCAATGGATGACATCAATTTACATTTCACGGGTGATATGCATGCCATTACCAGTGCCAACAATTTAATTTCAGCCTGTATTGATAATCATATTCATCAGGGGAATGAATTAAAGATAGATCCTGAAAAAATTGTTTGGAAACGCTGTTTAGATATGAATGATCGCGCTTTAAGAGAGGTTCAGGTTGGTCTAGGAAAAAATAATGGTGTCCCTCGTCCCGATGGCTTTGTTATTACGGTAGCTACGGAGATTATGGCTATTATGTGTTTAGCTAAAGACCTTGAAGATTTTAAAGTAAAAGTAGGAAATTGTATTGTCGCTTATACCTATGATGATAAACCAATAACTGTTCGCGATTTGGGCATTGTTGGTTCAGTAGCAATTTTAATGAAAGACGCTCTTAAACCAAATCTAGTTCAAACACTTGGTGGAACGCCTGTTTTAGTTCACGGCGGTCCTTTTGCCAATATTGCCCATGGTTGCAACTCGATAATTGCCACCAAGATGGGACTTAAATTAGGCAAAATTGTTGTTACTGAAGCCGGTTTTGGTGCCGACTTAGGGGCGGAAAAGTTTTTAGATATTAAGTGTCGTTTAGGTGAATTAAAACCCAAATGCATCGTGGTAGTTGCCACCATCAGAGCCTTAAAGATGCATGGAGGCATGAATAAGAATCAATTAGATCAAGAAAATGTTGAAGCCTTATTAGCGGGTTATCCAAATCTTGAGAAGCATATTGAAAACGTTCAACAATATGGAGTTCCTTATGTTGTAGCCATTAATAAATTCCCAAGCGATACCAAAGCTGAAGTTAAGGCGCTCTTTGATCGTTGTGCAGCAGATGGCCATTTGGTTTATGAATCGGATGTGTATACACGTGGTGGCGATGGGGCGCTTGAGCTAGCAAAAGCTGTACAAAAACTCGTCAAGCAAAAGTCTGAATTAAAATATTGTTATGATTTAAAAGAACCAATTAAAACCAAGATTGAAAAGATCTGTACCAAAATTTATGGTGCTAAAGATGTGGTTTATTTTAAAGAGGCTGAAGAAATGCTTACTAAGATTGAAAAACTCGGTTATGTCCAAGGTTTTGTCTGTATGGCTAAGACGCCAAATTCATTATCAGATGATGCTAAGGTTGTTGGTCGTCCCCGTGACTTTACAATTACTGTACGCGAAGTTCGTTTATCAGCAGGCGCCAACTTTATTGTTGCCTTAACGGGAGCGATAATGACCATGCCTGGCCTACCAAAAGTTCCGGCAGCCAATAAAATAAATATAAGTAAAGATGGAAAAGTAGAGGGGTTGTTTTAATGATTTTAGATGGTAAAGTAGCGGCTCAAAGCTATAAAGAAGAACTAAAAAAAGAAATTGCTAAATTAAAGGAAAAAAACGTGTTTCCTAAAATGGCAATCATCCAGATTTTAGGTGATGAAGCAAGTGAGGCCTATTTACGCAGCCGTCAAAAATTAGCGGATGAACTAGGCGTAGAAATAGAGCGCGTTAAACTAGCAGAAGATGTTTCTCAAGAGGCTTTGATTGCTAAAATAGAAGAACTAAACAAGGATGATAAAATTCAAGGAATTATGTTAGATCGTCCCTTGCCTAAACATTTAGTTGAAAACGAGGTTTTTATTAGTTTGGCAATTGAAAAAGATATAGATGGTTGTAGTCCTATGTCTGCTCTAAAGTTAAATGCTGGAGAAAAGGTTTTAGTTTCTTCAACGGCCCAAGCGGTTGTGGATTTATTAGATTATTATGATATCAAAATTCCGGAACGGAAAATTACCGTTATTGGACGTAGTAAAAGTGTTGGGGCGCCTTTAGCCTGTCTGTTGCGCCAAAGGAAGGCGCTAGTTACTGTTTGTCATACGCAAACCGAAGACTTAAAAGGTGATTGTCGTTCAGGGGAGATTTTAATTGTCGCGATGGGGAAAATGGAATATATCAATACCGAATATGTAACACCTTCCATGACTGTTGTTGATGTTGGTATGCATCGTAATGCTGAAGGCAAGTTACGTGGCGATGTTTCGCGTGATGTTTGGGCAGTTGTTGAGAATTATTCACCAGTACCAGGAGGCGTTGGTCCTCTCACAACAGTTGCCTTATTTAGGAATTTAATAAAAGCGATAAGAGGGTAATATGGAAAAAGTTCTTTATGATGTCGAAGATATTGTAGAATTAAAAAAAGCGCACCCCTGTACTAGTCGTAGTAAGCAGTGGCGCGTTTTAAAGGTTGGAGTTGACATCAAAATCAAGTGTTTAGGTTGTGGGGCTATTGTGGTTCTCCCACGTTTTGAGTTTGAAAAGAAGATAGTCAAAACTATTAAGTAAGAAAACGAAATAATCTAATCATTCTGACCTTAATTATTGTTATTAAATCTTAAATTCCAAAAAGATCTCCTACGTTTTCAACAGTGGCGGATATATAGAAATATCTAGTTAAGCTATACTCGGCAGAAGTAAATTCAAGAACTCTTCTGTGATTATATTCTTCAATTGCAGTATCCATAGACATGGGGAGCGAACTGGAAGCCAAAAATTTCACACTATTATCACCACAATTTGTGCAAGCAGTGTATGTAGGTTTTGTTATTCTAAAGTCGTTATTTTGATAATTTTGAGTTTTTACTTTATTAACGGTTGTATCGGTTAATAAATTCTTTTTGTTATATAAATATTTGGTATAAAGATATTCGTTGTAATATTCTTTAATCTCATATTCAAAACCTTTATCATAGTCAATTCTACACAAGCCGCCGTCAATCCAACCAAGTGTCATGACGTTTTTTGATCGCCAGTTTTCAGGAGGCATATTTATCCAGTGTGCTGTCTTAACTAATTATACCCATTTACTCTGAATTTCTTCTTCTGGTTCTTCGTAGGACCATTCAGTTGTAACTCTTACGTAACAGAGTTCTCTAGGAGAATTAATAAGTCTTTGACCATCAATAGTAAAATAACGGTAACTATTACCATTAGAGTTATGGGCGGCGATTACATAATCTCCTGGCTCATTAAAGATTTTCTCACCAGTGAATTTCTCAAAATTGTTATTGTTTTTAGAATAAGCAATAAAATCGTTTTCGTCTTCTAATAAATCATGGGTTACTTTTACGTTTCCTCTAGCGCATCCATTGTTAACAACACCGTCTAAATTAATTAAAGGTAGATTATCTGCGTTTTTATAGGGTTCTTTTTGGGAATAATCAAAAATTTTATTGGCACTTTTAATTTTGGCTTTAACAAGGTTTTTATATCGGTCTTGGCGAGCACCGGCTTTTAATTCAAAATTAAAGTCATCAAGTTTGGTTATTTCGTAGGATTGATTAGTAAAATTAATTTCATAACCAGAATTTTTCATTTCAGAATCAATTAGTAGTGGTTGTGGAAGTTTTGATTTTCCAAAATTCTCGGATGGAATAAAGGATCCAGCGAGCAATCCTGATAAAACGACAGCCAAAACAACAACACCTTTTTTCATATCACCCCTTCTTTCCTTTTTTGGTTAGAAGAACCTGTGCCCCCATTCTAGCACCATCTACTAGGGAATGCAAATGTCTAACCTGGGGCTTTTATAAGCCAATAAAAATCTTCTTTGATAAAAAAAACTTAATAAATATGTTGAATATCAAAGTTAACACATCATTGTAACAATTTGTTGCTGAACAAGATCCTTTTCTTGGGGTTTTTATTGCTTTTATTTTTAAAAATATCTATAATGTTTAAGAGTATTTAAACCTAGTGGTTTTACTAGAAGTAAAAGGAGGGGTTAATATGCCCGTGATTATGGCAGCGTTTTTCTTGAGTAATATCTCAATTATTGTTGTCACTGCTGTAAGTTTACTTGGTCTATTGTATGCTTTAGTTCTTAGAGGAAAAGTTAACAAAGCTCAAGTTTCAGACCCAAAGATGATTGAAATCCAATCATACATTCGCGAGGGAGCGATGGCGTTTTTAAAAAGAGAATATAAGACATTAGTAATTTTTGCTGGCGTGCTTTTTATTGCCTTGCTTCTTGGTGTCAATTGGCAAACAGCAGTTTGTTTTTTAGGTGGGGCGCTCTTATCAGGCTTAGCAGGTCTTTTAGGTATGCGTGCCGCAACAGCGGCCAACGCCAAAACAGCCTCGGCTGCTAAAGAAGGCGGAATGAATGCCGCTTCACAAGTGGCCTTCTCTGGCGGCGCAATTATGGGGCTCTGTGTTGTGGGCTTGGGCCTTGGCGGACTCAGCATATTCTTCATGCTCTTTAATTCTGGAGACACAGATTTAGTTACCGTTGCTAACATTGTTACTGGTTTTGGTTTAGGAGCTTCTTCCATTGCCTTGTTCTCACGGGTCGGTGGTGGTATCTATACCAAGGCAGCCGACGTCGGTGCGGACTTAGTTGGTAAGGTTGAAGCGGGAATCCCCGAAGATGATCCTAGAAACCCAGCCGTCATTGCTGATAACGTTGGTGACAATGTTGGTGACGTTGCTGGTATGGGGGCTGACTTATTTGAATCTTATGTTGGAGCGATTGTATCGGCTATTTCTTTAGGAGCCTTTATGGTTAACTTAGATCCTGCAGCGACTAATAGTTTCGCTTACATCGTTTATCCATTATTCTTATCGGCCGTTGGTATAATTGCCGCGGTTATCGCAACTCTTTTTGTTAAGGGTGATAAAGACCCAGCCGCAGCTTTAAGAAAAGGGACTTATACGGCATCGCTTATTGTTGTTGTGGCCGCTGCCGTTTTAAGCTGGGCCTACTTTGGCGGAGAATTTTATAAAACTTTCTGTTCAGTGGTTGTCGGTTTAGTTGTTGGTGTCGTTATTGGAACGGTTACCGAAATCTATACATCAGGTGATTATAAGCATGTTAAAAAGATTGCGGCCCAATCAGAAACCGGTCCAGCGACCAATATTATTTCAGGAATTTCTACAGGTATGATGTCAACCATGGTTCCTGTTGTTTTGATTTCTATTGCAATTCTTGTGGCCTATTTTGTTAGCGGTGGCGTCGCAACACCGACAGCCGGTGTCTATGGTATTGCTTTAGCGGCTGTTGGTATGCTTTCAACTACGGGTATTACGATTGCTGTTGATGCCTATGGTCCAGTTGCCGACAATGCTGGTGGTATTGCTGAAATGAGCGGACAAGATGAGGATGTCCGTGAAATTACTGATAAGTTAGACGCGGTTGGTAATACGACAGCGGCGATGGGTAAAGGCTTTGCTATTGGTAGCGCCGCCTTAACTGCTTTAGCTTTATTTGTTACCTTCATCTTTAGTTTTAATGCGAAAACGCCTGGTGTTGATATTACTACCAAATTAAATCTAGCCTCGCCCTTTGTTGTTGCCGGCTTATTAATCGGGGGTATGCTTCCTTTCTTATTCTCGGCCTTAACTATGTCTTCTGTTGGCAAGGCCGCCTTTGAAATGATTGAAGAAGTTCGTAGTCAATTTAAAAACGACCCTGGCATTATGGAAGGAACAAGCAAACCCAATTATTCTCGTTGTGTTGATATTTCCACAAAAGCTGCTTTAAAGGAAATGATTATTCCTGGGCTCTTAGCGATTGTTGTTCCTCTACTCATCGGTGTTTTACTTGGTTATGAGGGTTTAGGTGGTCTTTTAGCAGGCTCCTTAGTCACTGGCGTTTTGTTGGCGATCTTTATGTCCAATGCTGGTGGCGCGTGGGACAACGCCAAGAAACTATTTGAACAAACCGGTCGTAAAGGAACACCCGCTCATAAAGCCGCGGTTGTCGGTGATACTGTTGGCGATCCCTTTAAAGACACTTCAGGACCATCTATTAATATTCTAATTAAGTTAATGACAATTGTTGCCTTAGTCTTTATACCTTTGTTCTATGCCATTAATGAAGGACAAGGATTACTGAGTTTAATTAAGTAAAAAAGAATAAAAAGTACCCAAAATCTAAATTGCAGAAAAGGGTACTTTTTTGTTTCCAAAAAAACAACCAATTGAGTGATTACCTTGCTGACCGAAGCCGCCAGTATCGAACGCCCGAAGCGTTTGTCAATTGGCTGTTTAAGTTACATTACATAACGTCAAGTTTTACCTACTATAAGAGTATATTTGTGTAAAGATTTGAAAAGATATATAATTTTGGCATCAGAGTATATTAAAATGAATTTAAGCCACAAATTAAAAACGTAATCTATTTAGAGGAGGTAGTAGGAAATGGGAAGTAGATGGAATGAGACATCAATTAGAGTATTAACCAGTCTTGAATCAATGGCTTTAGCAGTAGAAAGTTTGTTATGGAAGTATCAAATACCTGAAGAAATCGCTGATATGTTTATGAGTGATTTAGAATCTGTAAAAAAGAGAATTGAAAAAGATAAAGAAGAGGAAGAATGTTTGTCACTTTGGGACAAAAAGAAATTACTAGAGAAGTTTGCTAACAAAGATAATCTATCAGAAATAGAACAAAAGGCTGTTAATGAGATTATTAATCTAGCTAAGGAAATGCTTATTAAAGAAGCCGAGGCAAACAAAGAGAAAAAGTGATAAATTTTTATTGATTAATAAATAAAAAAGGTAAGTGCAGTGACATGATCTGGATTTTACGTGGGAACAAACCCACCACCAGCCGGTATTGCACTTATCCATGTGCTTATTATAACAAAATCATAAAAAAAGTCAATGTTTTTATAAATAAGAAATCTATTGATAAAACCTAGGGTTTTTACAATTTTACAAAAATTTTACAAAGGTTTTCAATATTGAAGTAGACTATTGTCTAAAGTATAATAAAAATGTTAAAGTAAAAATGGGTGGTGATGAAATGCCGGCAATTAGATTTACTAAAGGTCGTGCGCGAGTGTATCTCAAGGACATAAATAACTGGAAAAAGAAGACAATGTCCGTAGAGGCATTATCTTTAGTAGTAGGTATTTATGAGGATGTTATTCGTGATCAACTCGCTTCTTTTGAACCACTCATTAAAATTACTGGCTGATGTCGATGTTATTGCCTTAAAGCCGGAATTAGAAAAATATATTGCGGCCAAGACTGTAAAAAGAAAGACAACTAGAAGGAAAAAACCTCACCCCAAATATAAAAGTGTGGTGGACTTATCAATTCTGCCGTAAATTTAAGTTTTAACCAATTGAAAGATTTAAAGAAGTTGGTTAACGAAGAATATAAAGCTAAGAAGGAAAAATAAGATGAAGAAAATCAAAAAGGTTGTTATTCCAGCGGCGGGCTTAGGTACTAGGTTCTTCCCCATTACTAAGTCAATCCCTAAAGAGATGCTTCCGATTATTGATGTCCCTGTTATTCAAGTTATTATAGATGAAGCCGTAAAAGCTGGCTTAGAAGAAGTGATTATTGTTAATAGTAGGGACAAGAAAGCAACAGAACATTATTTCCAAGCGGATGAAGATTTAGAAAAAATGTTGCTCGCCAAGGGGCAGGAAGATTTAGTTAAACTTTTAAAGCAAATAGAAACCAAGGTAAAAATAACTTTCACTTATCAAGATAATCCCCAAGGACTAGGGCATGCGGTTTTATGTGCAAAAGAGGCCGTTGGCGATGAGCCCTTTGCTGTTTTGCTTGGTGATGATATTGTGGTCAATTATCAAGGAGAACCAGCTATAAAACAATTGATGCGGGTTTATGAAGAAGTAAATTGTTCAATTGTTGGGGTTCAGGAAGTTGCCAAAGAAGATGTTAGTAAATATGGCATTGTCAAAGCCTTAAAGATGCAAGGACGTTTATCAGAATTGTGTGATTTGGTTGAGAAACCAGCAATTGAAGAAGCACCCAGTTGCTTGGCTATCCTAGGTTGCTATATTCTAACACCGAAGATTTTTGAACTTCTCGCTACTCAAGAAAGAGGAGCGGGCAATGAAATCCAGTTGACAGATGCAATCAAGCGTTTAGTTTCTTTAGAAGGCGTCTACGCCTATAATTTTGAGGGGCAACGTTTTGATGTGGGCGATAAATTAGGTTATGTTATGGCTAATATTAATTTTGCCTTACACCGCAAAGAGTATCGCAAACCGCTACTAGCCTACTTAAAAGAAGAGATAGAAAAGGAGACGATTTAAATGCAGAAGAAGATTTACAAGACGATGGATGGCAACGAAGCGGCCGCTTATGCTGCCTATGCTTTTACAGAAGTCGCGGCCATTTATCCGATTACCCCTTCTTCACCAATGGCTGAGCACATTGATGTCTGGTCGGTCAAGGGGCAAAAAAACATTTTTGGCGACAGAGTCAAAGTTATTGAGATGCAATCTGAAGGTGGTGCAGCCGGCGCTCTTCATGGAGTCTTACAGGCCGGCGCTTTAGCGACGACTTTTACCGCCTCGCAGGGTCTATTATTAATGATTCCTAACCTTTACAAACTAGTTGGTGAATTATTACCAGGAGTTTTTCATGTTTCATCGCGAGCGTTAGCATCTCGCTCTTTATCGATTTTTGGTGATCATCAAGATATTTATGCTTGTCGGCAAACAGGTGTTAGTATTATCAGTTCTCATTCTGTTCAAGAGGTGGCAGATTTAGCACCCTTAGCCCATTTATTAGCCATCAAGGCTCATTGTCCTGTTATGCATTTCTTTGATGGTTTTAGAACCTCACATGAGATTCAAAAAATTGAAATACAAGACTATAAGGAATATGCGAAATTATTAGATAAAAAAGCTTTGCGGGCTTTTAGAGAAAACGCCTTAAATCCGCACACCAATCCCGTTACAAGAGGAACCAATGAAAATGATGACATTTGCTTCCAAGGTAAAGAAGCTGCTAACCTCCATTATGATAATGTGTTGAAGGTAGCTGAAGAATACTTTGCCAAGATTTCTAAATTAACGGGGCGTCATTATGCGCCTTTTACTTATTATGGCGATCCAAAGGCAACAAGAGTAATTGTGGCTATGGGCTCAGTAACCGAAACCGTTCAGGAAGTTATTGATGAATTACGTTCAACCGGTAATAAAGTTGGATTAGTATAGGTTCATCTGTATCGGCCCTTCTCTATTAAACATTTCTTAAAAGTTTTACCCAAGACTGTTAAAAAGATTGCGGTTTTAAATCGGACTAAAGAAATTGGAGCGATTGGCGAACCCCTATATTTAGATGTGGTAGCCGCTTTAGCCGATAGTGAAAGAAAGATTAAGGTTATCGGTGGTCGTTATGGTCTTTCCAGTAAAGACACCCAACCAAGAGCTATTAAAGCAGTTTATGATCATCTTAAAAAGCCCAATCCTTTTAATGGTTTTACTATCAGTATTATTGATGATGTTACCTTTATATCACTAAAAGAGGATCCTAACTTTGTGGTTCGCAATTCTTATACCTCTTGTCTTTTTTATGGTATAGGAAGTGATGGGACGGTCTCGGCTAATAAGAATTCAATTAAGATTATCGGCGACCACACAGATCTATATTCACAAGCTTATTTTGCTTACGATTCTAAGAAAGCTGGTGGGGCGACTAGGAGTAATCTACGCTTTGGTCGTGAG
This sequence comes from bacterium, assembly GCA_012511355.1. Taxonomy (GTDB): domain Bacteria; phylum Bacillota_I; class Bacilli_A; order RFN20; family UBA1709; genus JBMNFL01. Next base: position 14,298 of record JAAZGG010000085.1, read on the forward strand.
CCAATCAGATCCACCTATCTTATTCAAAACGCCGATTTTATTTCCTGTTCACTGGATACTTATCTTTTTAAATATGATATGCTCACTAACCTTAAGGAAGGTGGGACCTTCTTACTTAATACCACCTTTGAAGGAGAAGAGTTAATCAAATATCTTCCTAGTAAAGTGAAAGAACTTTTGTCTTTGAAAAAGGCCAAGTTCTATGTGATTCATGCTACTAAGATGGCTGTAAGCATCGGTATGGGGAATAGAACTAACACCATCTTACAAGCCACTTTCTTTCTACTTACTTGCATTATTGTAGACTTTGATCAAGCCA
>JAAZGG010000086.1 GCA_012511355.1 bacterium
AATTGATAATGCCATTAAATATAATAAGTTGAATGGACAAATAGATATCAAATTAACAAAGAATTCCTTTGTCATAAAAGATACTGGGGTAGGCATGTCTGAAGAAGATAGAAAGCATATCTTTGAAAGATTTTATCGGGTTGATAAGGCCAAGAGCAAGGCCTTGGGTGGAACAGGCTTAGGACTAGCTATTGTTAAGCATATATGTGAAAGACATGACTTTAATATTTCAGTAAAATCTAAAATAAATGAGGGCAGTGAATTTACCATTGATTTTGTCAAAACTAAAACCTCTAAATAGGTATTGAGATTATATTAAATCTATACATCTCAAATACTAAGTCCGATAACGATGTCGGACTTTTCTTTCTAGATATTAGCTATCTTGTTATCATTGTTCCGCTAAATGCGAAAATATTATTCCGATACTCTTGCTATTATTCCGATAAATAGTTATAATAGATAAAAAATTGGAGGGCTTTGTTATGTTTATGACAGTAAAACAAGCTGCTGAAAAATGGAGGATTTCTGATAGACGAATAAGAGTCCTTTGTTCTGAAGGCAAGATTTTAGGGGCCTATCAAGAAGGGCGAGCTTGGAAAATACCTAGCGATGCCGTAAAACCCGCTGATGGTCGTTATAAGTCAAAAGCAAGTCTTTTATCACAAATTGATCGTAAAAAAGCCGAACTTGATAAGAAGAGACCATTAACCGAAGGAGAAGTGCAAAGGTTAAGCGAAGAGTTTATTATTGAGTATACCTACAATTCAAATGCGATTGAAGGTAACACTTTAACTTTAAAGGAAACTGATTTAGTTTTAAAGGGATTGACTATTGCTCGTAAACCTCTAAAAGATCATCTAGAGGCAGTCGGTCACAAAGAGGCCTTTGATTTTGTGCTTACGCTTGTGAAAGATAATGTTTCAATGAGTGAGAGCATTATTAAACAAATTCATTATTTTGTTCTTGCCGATAAAAAAGAGGATCGTGGTGTTTACCGTCGAGTTCCAGTTTATATTTTTGGGGCCCAATATAAACCCGCTCAGCCTTATTTGATAGAGAATAAAATGCAACAGTTATTAGAAAGTTTTTTGGCAAGTAAAGAGCATATCATAACAAAATTAGCCCGTTTTCATCTTGAGTTTGAAAGAATTCATCCCTTTATTGATGGTAATGGAAGAACCGGAAGATTGTTGATAAATTTGGAATTAATGAAAGCAGGTTTTCCGCCCATAGACATTAAATTTACGGATAGAACAGCCTATTACAAGGCCTTTGATGAATATCAGAGTAAACAAAATCTATCAGCGATGGAGACTTTATTTGCAACTTATGTTAATGCAAGATTAGATTGGTATTTGAAAATATTGGCTGAGTGATTATAAAAATTAACACATACAAGAAGTTGGGGTTTAATAAATATTAAAAATAGGGTAAAATCTCTCTTATAGGGGTTATGGAATGGAAAAACTGAAAAAGAAGTATGGTCTTTGGACCGGTATAGCAATGGTTGTCGGTATTGTCGTTGGTTCTGGCGTCTTTGTCAAAGCAGGAGGCGTCTTAGAAACTGCCGGTGGCGATTTGAAATTCTCTTTGCTGGCCTGGTTTGTCGGTGGGGCAGTCATGATTGTCTCAGCTTTTTGCTTTGCCATCTTTGCCACCAAAGTCAGTAAATTTAATGGTGTCGTTGATTATGTAGAAAGTGTTTCTAATAAAAGGGTTGGTTATCATTTGGCCTGGGTGATGACAACACTTTATTATCCCATTGTTGCTTCTATTGTCGCTTTGATAGCAGGGTCTTATTTATTTTCTTTACTTGGTTTAAATTATGGTATAGCCTCCTACCAAAACTTGATTGTTGCTTTTGTTCTCATCACTTTTTTTGCCATTTTAAATTATCTAGCTCCGCGGCTTTCTTCGCGTTTTCAGGTTTCGGCCACCATTATTAAATTGGTCCCTATTTTAGTTATAGCCTTTATCGGGCTTTTAGCTTCTTTTATTCTAGAAAGTGATGTTGGCATCACTAACGCTTTTACAGTATTAGGAACAAGAGCGGATGGCTCAGCCTATCCCTTGCAGTTTGGGGAGGCGGTTAAGAAAACCTCTTTCGCCTATGAAGGTTGGGTTTGTGCGACAGCTATCAATGCCGAACTAAAAGACTCCAAGAAAAATCTACCCCGGGCTTTGGTTGGGGGGACAATTGCCATTTTGATTTTCTACTTGCTTTATTATTTATCCTTATCGGCTCTTCTTAGAAACAGCGCCACCATTATGGCAGGTGCCAATGCACCATTAGAGGCTTTTACCAAGTTTATGGGCTCCTTTGGTAGTAAGATCTTTATCGCTTTTATTATTGTTTCGTGTTTAGGAACGGTTAATGGCGTGGCCATTTCTTGTTGTCGCGGAATGTATACCATGTCTTGTCGTGGCTTAGGTCCTGCTCCTAAGCAATTTGCTAAGTTAAATCCCAAGTGTCAAACTTCATTTTTATCTTCTTTATTTGGTTATTTTATGATGTGTTTGTTATTACTTGTTTGGTATGCGACCTTAAATGGCTTTGGTTTATTTAAATATTTAGGCAGCATGGATGAGATTATTTGCGCTATCATCTATGCGATTTATATCACGATGTATGTTTATATTATGCGTAATTTTAAGGAATTAAATCCCTTTAAACGTTATGTTTTGCCCACCTTAGCAATACTAGGATCGCTCTTCTTTACTCTTTGTGGTAGCGGCCTATATCAATTGATCTTTGATGGTAGTGCGGAGAGTCTAAAGGCCTTTGGGGTTTTCCTTATTTTACTAGCGATTACTAGTTTACCCTCGCTCTTCTTTTATCGTAAAGAGGCGAGAAATACAGTCGAAATTATTAGTGAGGAGGTCTAATGATGGAACTAAAAGAGGCGATTTTAAAAAGATGTAGTGTGCGCCGTTATAAGGCGGATCCTATTGATCTAGAAGAATTGAAGGAAATGATTAATTTAGCCTTCAGGGCACCAAGTGGTAGTAATTCTCAGCCCTGGGACTTTATTGTGGTGAGTGATGAAAAATTACGTAAGGAAGTCGCAGATTTAGTAGTCAGTGCTCACCACGAATATTGGTCTAAGGCCCGTGTTGAACACCATGATGGTCAAGTTTTAGAGAATATGCTTAAGATGTACAAGGGTATGGCCAATGTTCCGGCTTTTGTCGTTTTTTGTCGTAATGATAATCGCAACAAAACTATGGAGCAAGAGTATGACAAGTATCGTTTGTTCTGGGCTGATCAATCG
>JAAZGG010000087.1 GCA_012511355.1 bacterium
ACTATCATTAGGACAAAGGCTACTTTATGGTGTCCATATTTTTTTATTGGTGACATAGTAAATAAAAGCGGTTAATGGTGTTTTGGGCATAAAAAAAGACTTGAATACCAAGTCCTAGGCGTAATAAAATAGGCAAGGTCTTATGGTATTGACTTAGAATTTTGCCCAAAACCTTTGTAAGAAACATAAAAATCTCTCCTTTCAAAAGTTCAAAGCAAGCAATAAATTTTATCTAAGCCAAAATATCGGGGTCAAATTTTCTTTTTATACCATCAATTGAGCGTAAATAGGGTATTATACATTCGAAAAGCGAAATGTCAAAGGCGATACTGTTAAGACAAGTAAAATTAAATATTTGCCACTCCATATACATCGCCCCTTTCTAATAAAAACACACTGTAAGACCATTATAGCATAGAAAAAAAATAAAGGGGGAATATCGGGCAAAAGTTTAGTTTTCTTCCTCTTTTTTCTTCATTTTCTTTTCTTTTACAATAATAATCGCGCTCAAAACAAAGCCAGCAAAAATACAGACTATAGAAACCTTCACGCCCTTTATTAAGTTTGGAGTTGTGTATTGAAGATGATAGTCGTGTTTTCCACTTTCAGCCACAAAGCCTAGAAAGCCAGAATCTAGCTTGAGTAAAGATTGTTCTTCGCCATCAATTTTTAAATTCCATCCCTTATCATAAGGAACGCTTAAAACCACGAGTCGTTTATTAGGATAATTAGTTGTAAAATCTAAGCTATTATTACGATGTCGGATATCTTGCAAAGGAAAAGCGGCGCGTTTAGTCATACGGGCTTGATATTTAGTAAAGGGCTCTTCCCACAAAGCAAGGCCAAACTTAGTAAAGGTAGAAACATTAGCGTCACCCAGTAGTTCGAGAACAATTTTATTAACACTTTTTCTTAAATAAAAGCCGCGAGCAAACTTGTGATCGTTTTCATGGTCATAATTATTAATCCCATGAGCATCTTCGCTAACCAGTTCATCGTTATTGTAAAGACTGATTTTAACATTAGGCCCATAACAGAGTTTGACAATTAGATGATAGCCTCCTATTTCTTCTGCGTTTTTTCCTATTCTGTTTGTTTCAGGGAATTCAATTTTAATTTGGTCGCCACTTAAACCTCTATCCTTCCAAGGCCCATATAATTTGTCTTGGCGCGCGGGATCTAAAGCGCCTTTGAGCGCATAAATAGAGGATAAACTAACCCACTCTTCGCTTTCTCTAGCCTTAGATTTAAGTCCGCCATTTGGAAGGGGAACTCGTTTGAAATCACTGAAGAGATGGGAAACAACTTTTAAATCATCGCCAAGACTTTCTTTAACTAAAGGAAGATCAGCGTCCTGAACTACAGCAACTTCATTTAAAAAAGCCTCACGCATAAAGTGTTCAGAAGCGTGGAAGTTTTTGTTAGCAATCGCGGTGTCAAAAGAATAACCGAGTTCACAGTGGTAGTCGTTTTTGTATAAAGCAAAGTGTTCGCTTTCTTTAAACAGGCTAAAACCAAGAGGGACATTGAGATCATCTTTCTTTAAAAGATAATATTTAACATTTAAGAAAGAATCTAAGTTGTAACGTTTCTCATCAATACCCATCGACCAGTTGCCATAGGTATAAGAGGCTCTTGTCCAGTCCTGAATAAAGGTGGTTAACTCACTATTATTTACTGAGTGAAAAGAACCGAGACCCTTATAGTTAAGTGTTAAAGCGAGATTGTTAGCATTACGATCGGCGGTGCTGTTGAATAAGCGATAAAAAGAAGGGTCTTCTTTGTTTAAGGAAGACACCAAGGCGCGTTGCTCATTTAAGAGATTTTGTCCGCCATACATGTTCCAATAATTCTGGACCCCTTGGACGTTTACCGAGACAGTAGCCGTTAATAAAATATCAAGAACAACGAAGATAAGAAGCAGTTTTTCTACCCGTATTTCCCCTACTTTTTGATTTATCCAAAAAGATTCCTTACAGAAGACTTCTTTAAGAATATAATAGTTAACAAAAGTGAAAATAATGATAACAAAAATGTAAGCGATATGAAGATTATCGGCAGTAAAAGCTCCTTGTTTGGCAGCTAAGGCTATTGTTACAGATTGGATAACTAAGGTAATAAACAAAGCATAATCAAAGTAATGACGGGGTATTTCAGTAAGCCGATCAATAACTGGAATGGTTGAAACTAAAATAAAGATGACAATCACGATTAACCAGCGTCCGTAAAGGACAGAACTAAAGCCGCCAAAAAGCAAATAGAAAAAGGGAATAAAGGGTGATACACATAAGAGAATGGTAGCGATAATGTGGCTGGGACGCTTTTCTTTAAAGGCCAAAAATAAACGAGTCCAAGTCAAGAGTAAAAGGGGCAAGGTTATATAAAGACTAGAATAAGTATTGTCATAGTAGGAAGAACTAAAAAGTAGGTTTTCCCAACAACCAACTTCAGGAAAAACAAATTCAACTAAAGGATAAAAAACATAACGAGTTGGATTAGGCTTATCAAAAACAAAAATAAATTTTAGTAAAGCGTTGAGATTGCTGCCCTTAAAAAAGGCGCTTAGGGATTTAAGTTCGCCTAAAAGATAACCATCAGCAGTTTTAACAGGATTCACAAAGAAGAAGCGTAGGAAGGTTAAAGCACTGGTTGAATATTCTACTCGCGATAAAGTTCCAACGATGTTAAAAGCCGGGAAAATAATGAAAGCACAGGCGCCGACACCCAAAAGAGAAAAGACGAAAGCTTGAAAGAGAATATTTAAATTGAAACCCTTATTTTGACGGAAACATTGGAAATACCTAAAAATACCATAAGCCAAGGTTGAGAAGACAAAGGTAAAGAGAAAGAAATAATTAACTAGGCCACAGATGAAAAGCGCAAGGCCTAAAAAATAGCCCTTTCTTTTTTGTAAGCAGTATTCAACACCAATCAGTGTTAGAGGCAGTACGGCCAGAACATCATGAAAATGGTTGAACCAAAGATAGAAGAAGCCCCAACCACAAAAAGCGTAAGCGCAGGCGCCGATTAAAGCTGTTGTTGCTCGCGTTTTAAAAAACTTCTTAAAAAGGATGTACATTAAAAGTCCGGCCGTCGCTAGCTTAATGGTCATCATAATAAAGATGCCCTGAGGAACCAAAATTGGTGGTAGTAAATAAATAGGAAAGGAAAAAGGACTGGTTAAATAATAAAAAGTGTTGGCGGCAAAATAGTTGTAACCTAAAAAGCCTTGATAACTCCACATTTTAAATTCACCAGTAGTAATAAGTGTCCAAAAAGCATTGCGACCTTCAACATAAAAGTGCAGTTGTTGTAAACTGTAATCGCCATTTATGGGTAAGGCTAAACCGTTTCCTAAGGCAAAAAAGCCGAGGATTAAAAAGGAAATTAACCAAATAAAAGAGAAGACGCGCAAATATTCATGTCTTTTGTAAAAACCGATTATTTTTAGCAAAAAAAACTTTGTTTTTTTCATCTCTTTCCCCTCACCACTTAATTATACATAGACCGAAGCCCGATAACAAGAAGCGGAGTTTTTACAAAATTAACTAAATAAAAAGAAAAATAAGTGTATAATGGAAAAGGCAGAGGAGAAAAATTATATGTATAAACAATATCGTTCGGGTTGGATTGAGGTTATTACAGGTTGTATGTTTGCGGGGAAAACAGAAGAACTCATTAGACGGATAAAAATTCTTCAGTACGCCAAAAAACAGATTTTGGTTATCAAACCCAGCATGGATAATCGCTATAGTGAAGACGAAATCGCCTCCCATTCGGGCTATCGAGTAAAAAGTATAAGCGCTAATAAGGCACGAGATATTTTAAAATATGTAGATAATAAAACCGAGGTTGTGGCTATTGATGAGGCCCAATTCTTTGACCGCGATTTAATTTTGGTTTGCGATTCCTTGGCGGATGCAGGGATTAGAGTGATGATTGCTGGTTTAGATTGCGATTTCCGTGGAGAACCCTTTGGGATTATGCCAGAACTGCTAGTCAAAGCGGAATTCGTAACTAAATTAAGTGCCGTTTGTCCAAAATGTGGCCAACCAGCCACAAGAACGCAACGTTTAGTTGATGGCAAGCCGGCTGATTATAACGATCCTATTGTTTTAGTAGGAGCTAGCGAATCTTATGAACCACGATGCCGTCATTGTCACGAGGTTTTAAATTCTCCGAAAATAAAAATTAAAAGATAGAGATGAAAAAAGATACATTAAAAAATTTAGCACAATCGGCTCTCGCAGATACTTCTTTGTTATCTAGTTATAAAAGGAAGTTGGTTTTCAGAATTATACTTTTATTATTTTGCTTTGTTCTTTATTTTTTCTATCCGCCTTTAGAAAGCGACATTCTTAATTTTGACTTTCAAAATTTGTCTCTAGTTCATATCGTTTGGTTGGTTCTTCTTTTAGAAATGCTTCTAGTCTTTTTTAGACGGAGTAAAATCAGCATGGGTAGTGTCAAACAATTTAAACGCAATTATCAAAAAAGTTCTGTTGAAGTTTCAGAAGAAGAGGTAAAGGCCATTAAAAGAAGATTAAATATCGGGGCTTTGAAGGTTCTTATTGTTTGGTTGATTTTAAATGGTGCAGTCGCTTTAATTTATTTTATTAATTGGATTGGAATTAAAGAATTATTTATTCTTTCAGCTTTATATTATGTCGGTGATTTGGTTTGTGTAATTTATTTTTGTCCCTTTCAAAGGTGGTTCATGCACAATCGCTGTTGTGTGACTTGTCGGATTTTTAACTGGGATCAACCAATGATGGTCACTCCCCTCTTGTTTATTCCTAGCTGGTATAGTTATACTTTAGGTGCAGCAGCACTTTTCGCGCTTATAATGTGGGAGTACAATTTTTGGAAACACAGTGAGCGTTTTATCGAACTATTAAACGAAAACTTACAATGTCGAAACTGTAAGGATAAGATGTGTGTTTATCGTAAACCCTTGATAAAAACACCCAAAAAACTTAAAAACATAGAAGAGAGCATCCATAAGAGCAAATACAACAAAGATGCCAAACAGTAATGAGGGAAAAGCATGAAAGTTTTAATTGCCACCGATTCTTTTAAAGGGTCAATGACGGCCTTTGAGGCCTGTCATGCTATTCATGAGGGAATTAAAAACAAAGCCATTGAAACAAGGCTTTGTCCTTTGAGCGATGGCGGCGATGGGGTCATAGATGTTTTAGTTTTTAGTAATAATGTTGAAGAAATAGTGGTCGACACTATTGGTCCCTTAGGTCAGCCGATTAAAGCTGGTTATGTTATTGATTGGCCCAGTGCTACCGCGATTGTTGAGGTGGCCGAAGCGGCGGGCATCGTTTTATTAAAATACGAAGAATTAAATCCAATGATAACCACGACCTATGGTGTAGGAGCCTTGATTTTGGACGCTATTGATAAAGGATGTCGCAAGATTATTATTTGTGTAGGAGGAACAGGAACTAATGATGGAGGCATGGGCTTACTTTCGGCCTTAGGGGTTAAATTTTTAGATAAGCGCAAAAAAGAATTGCCCGGTTGTGGGGCTTCTTTAACAAAGCTGAGAACGATTGATGTTGAATCTTTAAATCCTAAATTGGTTGGGGTTGAATTCGTTATTGCTAGCGACGTACAAACACCAGTTTGTGGGCCAAGAGGGGCGGCGATTGTCTACTCTCCACAAAAAGGAGCAACACCTTCAATGGTAAAGACTTTAGACAAGGGGCTAGCTAATTATGCGAATATTTTAAGTAAAATGTATAATATTGAAGCCAAAGAATTAGTTGGCGGCGGTTGTGGGGGCGGATTAGGGCTTGGGTTACAAGTTATTTTAAAGGCCGAACATAAACAGGGCTTTGACGTGGTGGACTCTTACGTTGGTCTAGAAGAAAAGATTAAATGGGCCGATTTAGTCATCACCGGTGAAGGAAAAATAGATGAGCAAACCTTAGATGGGAAAGTACCTTATCGGGTGGCCAAACTCGCCAAGAAGTATAACAAACGGGTTATCGGTCTTTGCGGGAAAAACGAACTCAACAAAAAAATTGAAGAGTTCGATGAAATTTATTCTATTTCGGAGATAAGCAAAGAAGTCGGTCAGGCAGCCTTGCAACACGGCTATCGACATCTTAAAAGACTAGCCAGTCGCCTCAGTTTCTAAGGCGGCTTTTTTCTTAAAGCGCTTAAGAGTGATGTGTCGTTGATATGGGTAGGCGACAATGGCAACTAAAGATTCAGCGATTAAATAACAGAAAAAGACACCATCAAAGCCGTAGAAGTGGGCTAAAATGAAAGCAAATGGAACATTTAAAAGCATTTGTCGCGACAAGGTAATAAGCAAAGAAGAAAAGGCGTTACCAAGTGATTGTAAGGTGACTGAAGAAATAATACAAAAGGCCGAAGAGACAAAAGAGAGGGCTAAAACCCTTAAGGCATAGGTACCTATATTTGCAATGTCACCATGTAAGTTAAATAAACTCAACAAAGGCTTGGTAAATCCAAAGAAAAGCAAACTTCCAACACTTAAGATACAAACAGCTCCTAAAAGCGCTAAATTACGTGCTCTTAAAAAGCGGGCTTTGGCGTTGGCACCATAGTTATAACTTAAAATAGGCATTAAACCTTGAGTCATACCAAAGACCGGCATAAAGACAAAGGAACGGATCTTAAAATAAATACCATGGATGGTAATGGCATAAGGGAACGGCTTTAAAACAAAATTAATTGTTGAGGTAGCAAAAGAGTTGATGGAACTCATAACAAAAGAAGGAAAGCCAATTTTAAAAATTTCTTTAATATATTGCCATTGTGGTTGAAGAAAACGAAAAGCAAGAGAAACATCCCTTTTTTTAGAAAAGAAGACGATGATAACAAAAGTCATTGAGGAAACTTGAGCGATGATGGTGGCGATTGCCGCTCCCGATATGCCCATTTCAGGAACAAACCAAAAGCCAAAAATAAAAATAGGGTCTAAAACAATATTAATAATGGCGCCCATTATTTGAGAAATCATCGGTATATGCATATTTCCCATAGCCTGTAAAATTCGGCAGAGACAAACATCAACAAAAACACCAAAACTAAAACAAAGAATAATAGTTAGGTAGTCTACACCGGCGTTGATTACCTCAATATCATTAGTAAACCAGCCTAAAAAAGTACGCGGGAAAACAAGGCCTAAAACCAACACAAAAAGGAAGCCACAAATTGTTAAGAACAAGCCGTTTCCTGCTAAAAAATTTGCCTCTTCCCGATTGCGCTCGCCAAGCTTACGGGCCACCATAGCATTAGTCCCGACACCAATAGCAATGGACATAGCGATAACGATTGTTTGCAAAGGGAAAACAATTGATAGAGCATTTAAACCGGCTAGACTATAATGAGAAATATAAATAGAGTCAACGATGTTGTAAAG
>JAAZGG010000088.1 GCA_012511355.1 bacterium
ATATTGAAGCTTCGGCAATAAAACTAAACAAGCAGCAAAATGCCATAATCGCAATAAACGCATAAAAAACTAGATGAGACAGCGGAGATTTTCTTATTAAATGGGGAACAACGAAAAACAATGATAAAAGGAAAATAAGAGAGAAAAAAGTGTCGGCGTAATAACCAACAATTTCAACGAAACCTACTGTAATATCGACGTGAACAAGCCTTAGCCACTGATCAATAACCGAAAAAGAAATTGGTGAAAGGTTAAAAAGTGGTGATATAAGTAAAAACGCGAAAGCTATAAACGATAATGATAGTAATCGCTTATCGACTTTGGGCTTAATAACAATGAACGCAAAAATCATGAAACCGCCATATATCAATGCCACTAAGGCTCTCCATATTAATTTTGTAACTCCGCTAGTAAAAAAAGTTTGAAGAGAAGAGTTCCATGAAACAACGTTGGGAATAAAAGTTCCGACAAAGTAAAAACAAAGAACAAACGGAAAAATTCTTATTAACAAACTTTCCCATTTATTCACTTTTCTTACCTCTTTTGAATCGCTTCCAAAGGAATATCCAATATCCATAAACGCAGTAAATAACAACGATAAAAATCATTGAAATAAGGCCGCCACCCATGAAATTAAGATCAGCTGTTAGAGAAGAAATTGTAAAAAGAATGATTGCCGAAATAAGATTGTTGGCGACGATTACCATTACTAATAAAGAAAGTAAAAAAGCAAAGTGAATCCTGTCAAAAAGATGAAAAGCCTCGCTCATGATTCTTCGTAATTGAATAGTTGAAAGAAAAGTTAACAAGAAAACCGATAAAGTCGTAGTAATCACCCCAGCGATACTCCCTTTAACAACGAAATCGCCAAGTAAATATGCACACAAGGTGTTAATTATTGAAAATAAACTCAAAAAAATTGTTTCTTTTCGAAGTTGAACATTTCTAAAAATAAATGCAAAATCGCAAAGGAAAGACCGCCAAGTATCCTTGTTATCACAATTGGCAAAATCTATACCCTTGCTTACTATATGAGGTTGTTTGACAACATTATTTGTGTCGATATTTTTCTCTTCTTGCTCTTTTAAAATCATAATTTTATATTATAGCATAAGACATTATTACACTAATACGGGTTATAGTTAAGGTTATTTGTAACTAACAAATAAAGCAACGATGAAAATATCGCTGGTGAGCACATGAATAATTAAACCTTTAATAATACGTTTTTTCTTGCGAAGGATAAGAAGCGGTTATTGATGTTACTAAAATAGTGATAATAACTTTCTAAAAGCATGATAGCACCTTCGTTTCTGCACGTTTCATATTGTTTAAATAATGATAGAATAATCAATATGGAAAATATAAAGAAGACCAAAGTTGGTGTCATCACCTTTCATAGAGCCTTAAACTATGGAGCGGTTTTGCAAGGTTATGCTTTGCAAACTTTCCTTACGAAACAGGGTTTTGCTTCTGAGTTAATTGACTATTTACCAACTTCGTTTCGTAACGAGCGACGCTTACTTAATTTTTCCTCACTTTCATCCCTTGCTCGGACACTTTATAAATATCCACGATATAAACAAAAAATTAGACGATTTGATCGCTTCTTAAAAAAATGCAATTTATCTGATTCAATCTCTCAATATAAGGATTTAAAGGTTTATAGTAAAAAATACGATTTGCTTGTTTCGGGAAGCGACCAAGTCTGGAATCGGCAGTGGAACCATTCTGATGGTGCTTACTATCTCGACTTCGCCGATTTATCGAAAAAGTATTCATATGCGGCAAGTCCGGGTAAAAGCGATTTCGATCAATTTGAATCCAAAAGATTAGCCGATCTTATCAAATCCTTTCGAAGAATCTCGATACGTGAAAAATCAGGATCCGATTTAATTTCATCATAAATTGGAAGAAATGTCGAGACGCATGTCGACCCGACTCTTCTATTGGACAAAGAAGAATGGGGCAAGATTACTCATGTTATTGATGAGAAGCCATATCTTTTGATTTACACCTTAGAAG
>JAAZGG010000089.1 GCA_012511355.1 bacterium
ATATAGTATAATTCCATATGCGTCGCTAGAGGCACGCACCTGCGTGGGAGGGTTTGATTCGCCCGTTACCACTGCACGGACAAACAAGTTAGGAGGTATGTTCCGTGAGTAAAAGAGTCGCAAAAGTTGTTAAACTGGAGATCTTGGGAGGACAGGCTAAGCCGGGTTCGGCTTTGGCATCCGCTGGGATTAATATGCCAAAATTTTGCTCGGCATTTAATGACCAAACCAAAGATCGAATGGGGGAGGTTGTCCCTGTTATCATCACAGCTTATGAAGATAAGTCCTGTGATTTTGTAATTAAAACAACCCCAGCTGCCGTTTTATTGAAAAAAGCGGCCGGTATTAAAACGGCTTCTGGCCAGCCCAATACTGTCAAGGTTGGCAGTGTCACCAAAGAACAAGTTAGAAAAATCGCCGAGTACAAAATGCCTGATTTAAATGCCAATGATATTGAGTCTGCTATCAAAATCATCGAAGGCACTGCCCGCAACATGGGAATTGAGGTCAAAGAATAGTTATGGCTAAGCAAGGAAAGAAATATCGCGAGGCTTTAGCGAAGATTGATCCTAAGAAAGTTTATACTATCAGTGAAGCAGTGGCAGCAGTTAAAGAGGCAAAATACAGTAAATTTGATGAAACCATTTGTGTTTCCTTCCGTTTAGGTCTTGACCCTAAGCAAGCGGATCAGCAAATTAGAGGAGCCATGGTTTTACCTAATGGAACAGGCAAAGATAAGATAGTTCTAGCTATTACCCAAAATGAAGCCGTGGCTAAAGAAGCCGGTGCTGATTTTGTTGGTGGCAAAGAGTTGTTAGCCAAAATCAAAAATGAAAACTGGTTTGGCTTTGATGTTATCGTGGCAACCCCAGATATGATGGGTGAGCTTGGTAAAATGGGTAAAATTTTAGGCCCTAAGGGTCTAATGCCCAACCCTAAAACTGGAACAGTTTCCACAGATATCGCTAAGGCGATTAGCGAGCAAAAAGCGGGTAAGGTCAATTATCGTTTAGATCGGGAAGCCAATATGCATGTAATTTGTGGACGGACGGGTTTTGAAGATCAAAAATTAGCCGAAAACATTAAAGCAGTTTGTCAACAGATCATACGTGTTAAACCAGCAGCCTGCAAAGGCACTTATATTAAGACCTGCGTCTTATCATCAACAATGGGGCCAGCCGTAAGGATGAACCCAGAATCAGAGTAAACTTGAATCTTTAAGTTGACTCTGCTAGAATTAGTTAGTCATCAATATACCAAAGACAGTAACGGCCGTTTAGGCTTAATCAGGTTACCGAGGTGTGCAAGATGCGTATTTCATTTATGCGCTTAAACCCACACATCTCATGTGGGTTTTTAATTAAAAGGTATATTGTTGCCTATAGATTATTGCAACAAGGAGGTGCAAAAAAGAATGAACAAAGCGATTGTTGCCGAAAAGGAAGCGACGATTCAAGAGATTGTTGAAGCCATAAAGGCTGCTAAGTCAGTCTCGATTGTCGAATATCGTGGCTTGACAGTAAACAAACTCGAGGGATTGCGTCGCGATTTGCGCAAGGAGGAATGTGAACTAAAAGTTTACAAAAACACCCTTGTTCATAAAGCGGCCGATCAATTGGGTTATGAAGCTCTTAAAATTCACCTTGTCGGACCTAACGCCTTTGTCTTCTCTAGGAAAGACGAAGTCAGCGCGCCCAAAATTCTAGCCAAATTTGCTAGGCGCAATGAGAAATTAGTTTTAAAAGGTGGCATCATTGATGGCAAAGTTATTGATGCCAATGAATTAAAAGTCGTCTCAACCTTACCAAACAAGGAAGGAATGTTATCCATGTTGCTCAGTTGCTTAACCGCCCCAATTCGCGGTTTTGCCTGTGCTGTTAAAGCCATTGCTGACAAAATGGAAACCCAAAATTAATTAAAGAGGAGGAAAATTATTATGGCAAAAATTGCAAATGCTGACATCATTGCCAGCCTAAAAGAAATGTCAATCTTAGAATTAAATGAATTAGTTAAAGCTATTGAAGAAGAATTCGGTGTTACAGCGGCAGCTCCCGTGGCGGTCGCAGCAGCAGCGCCTGCTGAGGAAGCCGTGGCTACTGGTCCTAGTGAGGTTGCTGTTTGGTTAAACAATGTTGGGCAAACCAAAGTTGCCGTTATCAAGGTTGTTCAATCAGTTACCGGTTTAGGTTTATTGGATGCTAAGAAATTAGTTGACAAAGCTCCCTGCGCTATTAAAGAAAAAATTGCGCCAACCGAGGCTGATGAAATCAAGGCCAAACTTATTGATGCCGGCGCTGAAGTTGAGATTAAGTAATTAAAAAAGTAGAAACCCGCGCCTTTTAATCAAGCGGGTTTTTTACTGATTTTAGGAGCAGGTTATGGGGCAGTATTTTGATAATGATCCAAATTTAAAAAGCGAAAAATTTAACATAAAATACTATGTTAATAATCAAGAATTGCTTTTTAAAAGCGATAGAGGTGTCTTTTCAAAAAGAACCGTAGATTTCGGTACAAAAACGATGTTGGAATACCTGTTAAAACAGCCGCTTTCAGGTCGAGGTGTAGACCTTGGTTGTGGCTTAGGAATAATCGGTATTACGCTGTCTTTATTTAAGGATGTTACTATCGATATGGTCGACATTAATAAACGCGCGGTTTTGTTAGCGAAAGAAAATGCCAAACAATACAACATTGACAAAAGTTTGATTTTAGAGAGCGATGGTTTAAAGGCCTTAACTCAAAAAAACTATGACTTTATTTTGACCAATCCGCCGATTCGTGCCGGAAAAGCCACAGTCTATTCCTTTTTCACAGAAGCCTATGAATACTTAAAAACTGGCGGTTTTTTACTAGTGGTCATTCAAAAGAAACAAGGAGCCCCAAGTGCCAAAAACAAAATTCTTGAACTTTTTGGCAATTGTCAAATAGTAGACCGGAAAAAAGGATATCATCTTTTAAAAGCATTTAAAGAAGTTTAAAAAAGCCAGACTTTCACATCAATTATTGGAAAAGTGTAAAAAAAGACTTGCAAAGCAATTGTTAAATTGCTATAATGCATAATTGCCTTTATATGCACTTTTTTCATTTAAAAAAAGATTTGCTAAAGCAAAAGAAGTCAAATTCGAAGGAGTGAAAGCTAGTGGTTAAAAAAAATCAGCCTATACCTAGTGAAACAAAGAGAATAGATTTCTCAAAGATTAGCGGCACTTTAGAGTTACCATATTTGGTGAGAATTCAAACTGATTCTTTCAGAAATTTTGTTGAAGAGGGAATTGTTGAGGTGTTCAACGATATTTATCCCATAGTTGCACCTAGTGGAAACATTGAATTAAATTACTTAGACTCGCATTTTGAGGAACCAAAATATTCAATTGAAGAATGTAAAGATCGTGATATGACCTATGCCAAACCCTTAAAGGTTCGCTTAGGTCTGTTTGATAATTCTGAACACGGAGAGATTAAAGTCAGTGAAGTTTTTATGGGAGATTTTCCCTGGATGACCGATAGTGGCACTTTCATTATCAATGGTGCTGAAAGAGTCATCGTTTCACAATTAGTTAGATCACCCGGTGTTTATTTTAGCAAAGAAAGAGACAAATCTGGTAAATTCGTTTTTGGTGGCGATATTATTCCAGGGCGTGGGACTTGGTTACAATTTGAGACCGACGCTAAAGGTTTAATCAATGTAAGAATTGATCGAAATCGTAAGGTTTCAGCAACTACTTTGTTAAGAGCTTTGGGGTTGACTGGTGATGTCAAAGATTTGTTTGGTGATTGTGAACAATTAAGACAGACGATTGAAAAAGATAATACGATGAGCGAAATGCTTGATCGTGAAGATATTATTCGGGCAGCGATGATTGAAATCTACAACCGCTTGCGCCCAGGCGAGCCCGCAACTGAGGAAGGAGCAAGAACTCTCCTTTTCCAGAAGTTTTTTGATGCTCGTCGCTATGATTTAGCTAAGGCTGGGCGCTTTAAATTCAAAAAGAAACTAGGTCTTTACAACCGTTTACTTGATCGTGTTTTGGCTGAAGACTTATGTGATGAAAATGGTGAACCTATTTATCGGGCAGGCACCCATATTGGTAAAGAAGAGTTGGCTGATTTAAGAGAGCGAAAAGTCTTCGAAAAAGGCGCACATAATCTAGAGTTACAGACTAATACAGCAATTGAAGATGGTGATACCAGTTGTCGGACCATTGTTCAAAAAATTCTAGTTTATAGCGATGAATCTCGTGAAAAAGTTCTTCCAATCATTGGAACTGATTTGACGATTGAAAAACGCTGTTTAACTATAGCAGATATCATCGCGGCTTTTTCCTATTACGTCAACATCATTGAGGGTATTGGTGATACAGATGACATTGATCATCTTGGGAATAGACGCGTTAAGACCGTTGGTGAACTATTGCAAAATCAATTTAGAATTGGCCTTTCTCGGATGGAAAGAAGCGTTAAAGAAAGAATGACAATTGCGGAAAGTGATAAAATTACCGCTCAAAATTTAACCAACATTCGCCCTTTAACTTCCTCTATTAAGGAGTTTTTCTCTAGTTCTCAATTATCACAATTTATGGATCAGACTAATCCTTTAGCTGAACTTACTAATAAACGTCGGCTTTCGGCTCTAGGGCCTGGGGGCTTATCGCGTGAGCGCGCAGGGATGGAAGTTCGTGACGTTCACTCCAGTCACTATGGGCGGATTTGTCCAATTGAAACGCCCGATGGTCCCAACATTGGTTTAATTAACAATCTTGCGACTTATGCTCGAGTAAATGAATATGGTTTTCTTGAAACCCCCTATCGTAAGGTCGTAAAACAAGATGACAAATATGTGGTATTAGAAGAAGAAATAAGATATCTTTCGGCTGACGATGAATATGATAAGTATATCGCTCAAGCCAATGTGCGTTTAGATGCTGATCATTCCATTGCTGATGAGGTAGTAGTTGTTCGTCATAAAGGCGAAAACATGATGGCGCCTAGAGAGATCGTTGATTTTGTTGACGTTTCTCCTAAGCAAATTGTTTCTGTAGCCGCCGCTTGTATTCCCTTCTTAGAAAACGATGATGCCAAACGTGCCCTTATGGGGGCAAACATGCAGCGGCAAGCCGTTCCTTTACTGAAGCCTGAAGCGCCTTTTGTTGGTACGGGTATTGAAGCCAAGATAGCCCATGACTCGGGTTTAGCGGTGATCGCCAAAGATGATGGCTTGGTCACTTATGTTGATTCAAAGAAAATTATCGTTCAAGAAAGTGGGGGCACACGCGAGTATCGTCTTAGCAAGTTTGCCCGCAGCAATCAAGGCACAGCCATCAACCAGACGCCTATTGTTAAAAGAGGCCAGAAAATACGGGCTCGGGAAGTTATTGCTGATGGTCCTGCTATGGAAAATGGCGAACTAGCGCTCGGTCAAAACGTCACCATCGCTTTTATGACTTGGGATGGTTATAACTATGAAGATGCGGTCATCATGTCTGAACGCATGGTTAAGGATGATATTTATACTTCCATCCATATTGAAGAATATGATGTCGAATGTCGTGATACTAAACTGGGACCTGAAGAAATAACTAGGGATATTCCCAATATTTCGGAAGATTCAATGACCCAACTTGATGAACGCGGCATTGTTATTCCGGGGGCGGAAGTTAAAGAAGGCGACATTTTAGTCGGTAAGATTACCCCTAAAGGTCAAAGTGAACCGACCCCTGAAGAAAAACTTTTGATGGCTATCTTTGGTGACAAAACTAAAGATGGCAAAGATAACTCTTTGAGAGTTCCTCATGGCGGGGCGGGAATTATTTTGGATGTTAAGGTTTTCTCGCGCTCTAAAGGTGATGAGTTACCACCAGGGGTTAACGAAGTTGTTAGAGTTTTCATTGTTCAGAAAAGAAAGATTTCTGAAGGCGATAAAATGGCTGGTCGTCATGGTAACAAAGGTGTTATCAGTCGGATTTTGCCAGTTGAAGATATGCCATATCTAGCGGATGGTACGCCAATTGACATCATGCTCAATCCTTTAGGTGTCCCCAGCCGGATGAATATTGGTCAAGTTCTTGAAGTGCACTTGGGTGTTGCTGCCAAAAAACTAGGTCTAAAAGTAGCATCTTCTGTCTTTGATGGTTGCACTAATGAAGAACTACTTGATTTTATGGAAAAAGCCCAACTAGAAAAAGATGGTAAAGTTGTTCTTTATGATGGACGTACAGGGGAACCTTTTGATGAAAGGATTACCGTTGGAATCATGTATATGATTAAGCTTGCCCACATGGTTGATGATAAATTGCATGCCCGGGCTGTTGGTCCTTATTCTTTGGTAACTCAGCAACCATTAGGAGGTAAGGCGCAAAATGGTGGTCAACGTTTTGGCGAAATGGAAGTTTGGGCCTTGGAAGCCTATGGTGCCGCCCATACATTACAAGAAATTTTAACGGTCAAATCGGATGATATGATCGGTCGTGGTAAGACCTATGAAGCGATTACTAAGGGAAACATTATTCCAGATCCTGGTATTCCCGAATCCTTTAGAGTCTTACAAAAAGAATTACAAGCTTTAGCAATTGATGTGAAGATTTTAGATAAAGACGGTCAAGAAATTGACATGAAAGAAATGGTCAAACATCGCGACCGCGAAGAAAGGCGCATCAGCGATTATGCGCGTGAGGTTGTCAGTGATTTCCGCTACGAGAGTAGTGAACAAGTCAATGATGACTTGGTAGAATAGGGGGTGTAGGGTAATGTTTGATGTTAATCGTTTCGCCGCCATTCAGGTTGGCTTAGCATCGCCAGAAAAAATCCGTGAGTGGTCCCATGGGGAAGTAACTAAACCCGAAACCATCAATTATCGCAGCCAAAAACCCGAAAGAGATGGGTTATTCTGTGAGAGAATTTTTGGACCTAGTCGCGACTATGAATGTTACTGTGGTAAGTATAAGAAAATGTACTATCGGGGTTTTATTTGTGAAAAGTGTGGTGTGGAAATAACCACCAAGTCTGTAAGACGGGAAAGAATGGGGCATATTGATTTAGCGGCACCAGTCGCTCATATTTGGTATTTAAAGGGCATCCCTTCTAGAATGGCTCAAGTCCTCAATGTTTCACCTAAAGATTTAGAGGAGGTCATTTACTTTATTTCCCGCATTTGTTTAAATCCTGGAACCACCAAGTACTTATCATACCGCGAGATTTTAGATGAGCGTAAAGCTCGTGAGAGTTTTTGTATGATTGTTGAAGAAATTCAAAACACTCTTGCCGAAGACGACCCTGATTATGCTCGTTGCAGCGAGATGATTTTAAAGATGAAAAATCTTAAAGAAACCTTTGATTTTTATAGTGTTTCCAATTTTATTAATAAATATACTGGGGCAGAATTTGGCGTTGGAGCTGAAGCGGTCCAAAGACTTTTAAGAGAAGTTGATATTGAAAAAGAATTCCAACAGGCCCAAGAAGAGTATCGAGAAACCCAAGGAACCAAGAATCCCAAAAGAGCGAAATTAATCAAAAGGCTTGAGGTTCTTGATGCTTTTAGACAGTCAGAAAACAAACCTGAATGGATGGTTCTCGATGTCTTGCTAGTTTTACCACCGGAGTTAAGACCGATGCTACCTTTGGATGGTGGACGCTTTGCTGCCTCCGATATGAATGATCTCTATCGGCGGGTAATTTCGCGTAATCTTCGTTTGAAGAAACTTTTAGAAATCAAAGCACCATCAGTCATTTTGATGAATGAAAAGCGGATGTTACAAGAAGCCGTTGATGCCTTAATTGATAATGGGCGTAGGGCGAAGGCTGTAACTGGACCCAGTGGCCGGCAATTAAAATCCTTGTCGCATAGTCTCAAGGGAAAACAAGGACGCTTCCGTCAAAATTTACTCGGCAAACGGGTGGATTATTCAGGACGTTCTGTCATCGTCGTTGGTCCAGATCTTAAGATGGATCAATGCGGGATTCCTCGTGAGATGGCGATTCAACTATTTAAACCTTTTATCGTCTGTAAGATGATTAAGCAGGGTTTAGCTTTGAGTAGTAAGAATGCTGATAGATTGATTGAAAGATATGATGACCGCATCTGGGGTGTTTTAGATGAGGTTATCATTGATCATCCCGTTTTACTAAACCGGGCACCAACTCTACACCGCTTAGGTATTCAAGCTTTTGAACCCAAACTAGTGGATGGTCGAGCCATTCGTTTACACCCCTTAGTCTGTGCGGCTTTCAACGCTGACTTTGATGGTGACCAGATGGCCGTCCACGTTCCCTTAAGCAACGAGGCGATTTGGGAAGCGCGTAATTTAATGCTTGGTGCTAACAATATTTTGGGTCCTAAGGATGGTAAGCCCATCGTTACCCCTTCGCAAGATATGGTTTTAGGTAACTATTACCTTACTAGTGAAGAAACCGCTGAGGGTTTTCAAAAGCAGGCGGAACAAGCGCGCAAATGGCATAATGTTAAGAAAGCCGAGAGATATGAACTTTATGCCCAATGTGAAGGCAAGGTTTTTGGTTCCCCAGAAGAAGCAATAATGGCCTGTCAAACTAAACAAATTCATATTCAAAACCGCATTGCTATCCGTGCAAGCGCGATGCATAAAACAACTTTTAGTGAAGAGCAGAAAAAATGTTATCTTGTCACTACGGTTGGCAAGTTGATTTTTAATCAAATTTTCCCTGAAGATTTCCCTTACATCAATTGTACCGATACTGCTAATATCCAGGCGACTCCTGATTATTTCTTCCTAAGACCGGGAGAAAACATCAAGGATTGTATTGCTAAAATGCCGCTTAATAGTCCTTTCAAGAAAAAGGAACTTGGCAAGGTTATCAATGCTTTCTTTGGTCGTTATGGAACGCAGGCAACTTCTAAGATGTTAGATATGCTTAAAGATCAAGGCTTCAAATATGCCACTTTTGCAGCAGTCACGGTTTCTTTGTCGGATATTGTTGTCATGGAAAAGAAGGAAATCTTTGATGCGGCAGAAAAAGAAATCGCTGAATACACCGAATATTACAATGATGGTTTATTGACCGATGATGAACGCCATAATCAGGTAATTAAAATTTGGTCTCGGGTTAAAGATAATCTTACAGAAGAACTTTACGATAAGTTTGCTGAAAATAAACGCAACCCCATCTTCATGATGGCTGATTCGGGAGCGCGTGGTGACAAATCCAACTTCGCTCAATTAGCAGGTATGCGTGGCCTTATGAACAACCCGACAGGAGAAATTATTGAATTACCAATCAAATCTTCTTTCCGGGAAGGTCTTAATGTTTCAGAATACTTTATTTCAACTCACGGTGCCCGTAAGGGTGGAGCGGATACCGCTCTTAAAACCGCGGAGTCTGGTTACTTAACTAGGCGTTTAGTCGACGTCGCTCATGATGTCATTGTCCGCGAAGAGGATTGTCATACTGATCATGGAACAATGGTTTCTAAGATTGTTGATTCCTTTGATGGTTCCATTATTGAAGAATTCCGCGATCGTTTGATTGGCCGTTATGCCATGCATGATATTATCAGTCCCAAAACCAAAGAAGTGTTGGTGGCGGCGAATGAGATGATTAACGAAGCTGAAGCCGATGCCATTATTGATTCAGGCTTAGAAAGCGTGGAGATTAGGACGCTCTTTTCCTGCAAAACTAAAGAAGGCGTTTGTAAGATGTGTTATGGTCGCAATTTGGCGACCGGTCGTCCCGTTGAAATTGGTGAAGCGGTTGGCGTTATGGCGGCCCAGTCCATCGGTGAACCAGGAACTCAATTAACCTTAAGAACTTTCCACACCGGTGGTGTGGCGGGTGGTAGTGATATCACACGTGGTCTACCAAGAGTTCAAGAACTTTTTGAAGCAAGAAATCCCAAAGGCGAAGCTTTAATCACCGAAATTAGTGGTGAAGTTGCTTCAATTGAGGAAAAAGAGCCAGGTCGCTCCGAAGTGACAATTAAGAATGATTTTGAGGAAAAGAAATATTTGACACCTTTTAATGCTAAACTGAAGGTCGCTCAAAAAGATAAGGTTCAAAGTGGTCAAATGTTGACCGAAGGAGCAATCAATCCCAAACAGTTACTGGATGTTACTGATGTTACGACCGTTGAGAATTACCTTCTCAAAGAAGTTCAAAAAGTTTATCGTCCTGTTCAGGGTATTGAAATTGCCGATAAGCATATTGAAGTTATTATTCGTCAGATGTTTAGAAAAGTTTCCATCATCGATGGAGGCGATACCAATCTTTTGCCAGGACGTAGAGTTAGCTTAAGGAAATTTACGGAAGCGAATAGAAAGATTTTACTAGAAGGTAAAAGACCAGCAGTGGCTCGTCCCATCATTCTTGGCATTACCAAGGCCTCATTAGAAACAGATTCCTTCCTTTCAGCGGCTTCTTTCCAAGAAACCACCAGAGTCTTAGCTGATGCTACCACGAAAGGTAAAACTGATTATCTGCATGGTCTTAAGGAAAACGTTATTATTGGTAAGTTAATTCCGGCTGGCACTGGCTTATGTCGCAACCGGCGTTTTGCCACTGAAGGCTTTGATGAAGACGGGAATCCTATCCCTGTTGTCAAAGAAAAAGTTGAGGACGAAGAAATAGAAACTGAATAGTTAATAGGGCTCACAAAAAGTGAACCCTTTATCTTGAAATATCCTTTGATTATGGCATAAAATAAAATAAAGCATTACTATAAAAGGGGAGAAAATCAAAGATGCCCAAAAAACTCAGAGTCTTAGAAGGCATGGATGTCTATTTACCAGACACTGATGGGGTAATCAACGCCTTACATAATTATAGTTTGAACCTCTATAAAAGAGTTGATTTAACTGTCATGGCCCCTAAGCATCGCGGTCATATTGATAATCAAGCGTACAGAATTATTCGCTGTCGTTCTTTGCGTGTGCCTATTATCGATAATTATTATGGTTTACCAAGTAGAGATAGCAAGTTTAAACAAAGGCTTTTGCGAGAAGATTACGATATCATTCATATTCATTCACCTTTTGCCATGTTGCGTTTTGGACTTAAACTTGCTAGGAAAAAGGGCATTCCTATCGTCGCTACTTTTCATAGTGATATGCGCACAATTTTTAAAAGCATGTTCTTCTTTAATTGGATTGTTAATGCTTTGGTCAATAGGATAGGCAAACTTTATAATCAAGTAGATGAAGTCTTCTGTATTTCCTCTTTAGTTGAAGAGCAATTGCGCTCTTATGGCTATACAGGCAAGGTTACTTATTTACCTTATGGTACTGATTTTGCGCGTTCAAATAAAGTAGAAGAACTTTGGGAAGAAGGCAATCAAAAATTCGATCTTGAGAATGAAGAAACGCTCTTTATTTTTGTTGGTAGAATCATGAAATTAAAAAGGATTGATTTCATCCTTGAAAGTTTAAAAATTGTCAAGGAAAATGGCTACAAATTTAAATTCAAAATTGTAGGAAAAGGCCCTGAAACTCGTATTTTAAAAAGAAAAGTTAAAGAGTTAAAATTAGAGAATGAAGTTTGCTTCCTTGGTTTCATTCCGCGTGAAGATTTTCCAGCCCTTTATGCACGCGGCGATCTACTTTTATTTCCCTCTTTATATGACAATTTCGGTCTTGTTAAAGTGGAAGCTGCCGCCTTTGCTACCGCGGGTTTATTTATTGAAAATTCCTGTGCTGGCGATGGGATAATTGATGGAGTTAATGGCTACTTAGCCGCTAACAATCCTGAGGCTTTTGCTAGTAAAATTATAGAAGCAATTAAGGATAAAGAAAAACTTCGACAGGTGGGTTTAAAAGCCTGGGAAGATGTTTATATTTCTTGGGATGAATGTTCGCAACAATTATTAAAGCGACTTGAGGCCATTGTTTTAGATAAGAAAGCTCAAAAGGAAAAGGTGTCCGCGTGACACCTTTCTTGTTTAACAACTTCGACTCCGCAAACGCCAGGGACTTCATCCATGAGAATCATTTCGATGCCGCCATAGACGGTACTATCTTGTAGGGGGCAATCAACACAGGCACCTTTCATTCGAATTTTAACGATGCCATCCTGATAACTGACAAATTCACAATCGCCACCTTCCCTTTGGATAAAGGGCCGGATTTTATCTAAAACTTCCTTAATTTGTTCTTCAATATTTTCCATAATACACCTCTATTAGTTTGTGTAGTCAGTATAGCATCTTGCACTAATTTCGTAAAGAAATTATAATCAAGAAAACACGATGGGGGATTCAATGGCCAGAATTTATCGAACAGGAGAAATCATTTACGGGATAGTTACCGGTTTTCAGCCTTATGGGGCTTTTGTCGAATTAAAGGATGGTGGCACGGGTTTAGTACACATCTCTGAGATCTCGGCGGACTATGTTCGTAATATTGAGGATTATCTTAAATTAGGCGAGGAGACACTTTTTTATGTCATTGATTATGATGAAGAACGCGCCCACGCCCGTTTAAGCTTAAAGCGTTTAAGAAAAGAGGGAAGAAATAAAAGAAAGGCCGCCTTGTTTAAACGCAATAAGAAAGAACTAGATAAAAACAAGGATCTTTTCCCCTTTATTTCCGAAATAGTAGATGAAATTTTAAAGAAAGAGCAGGCTCAAAAAATGTTAAGTATTGATAAAAATTATTGTTTAAGAGATTTCGATTATCAAAATTATCAAAGTGAAATTGATAGGGTCGATGAATTAATTCGTAAGCGAACAGGACTTGGTGGGGATTTTTTAGGTTTCTTAGATTATGCCCATACTTTTGATGATAAAGAACTTTTAAGAATCCTGCGTTTAGCAGAAGAAATTCGTGGCAAATACGACACCTTTGTTGTCTGTGGTATCGGGGGTTCTTATCTAGGGGCAAAAGCAGGCATTGAAATGCTTAAAACACCTAATTTTACTAATGATATAGAACTATTATTTTTAGGCAACACCTTTTCTTCTGACTATACGAAAAACCTTTTAGAATATTTAGAGAGCCGTGATTTTGCTATCAATGTTATCTCTAAGAGTGGCTCAACCTTAGAAACCGCCATCGGCTTTCGTTTCCTAAGGGAGTTGCTAATCAAAAAATATGGCAAAGAAGAGAGTAGAAGACGCATTTTTATCACTACTGATAGTGAAAAAGGCGAGTTGCGAACTTTAAGCAACAGGGAAGGTTACACTTCTTTTGTAATACCCGATAATATTCAAGGTCGTTACTCGGTTTTCACTCCCGTCGGTCTTTTTCCTTTAGCAATAGCAGGTGTAGATATCGCTAGTTTGTTACAGGGAGTAAGAAAAGCGATGCTTAATCTTGAAGGTAAAAGTGTTCAAGAAAATGCTGCTTATCAGTACGCTCTTTTAAGAAGAGAGTTAGCAAAAGAAAAAACGGTTGAACTTTTCGTCAGTTATGAAC
>JAAZGG010000006.1 GCA_012511355.1 bacterium
GTTCTACTAGGCTTTTGTAAGTGGCGGAGGAATGGGGATTTGAACCCCAGCGCCCTTTGACAGGCCTATCAGCTTTCCAAGCCGACCCCTTCAGCCACTTGGGTATTCCTCCGATTGCGAGGTTATTATACACGATTGATAAGTCAATGTCATTAAAATTTTAAAGGAGAAAGAAATGGAAAAACATGTAGTTACCGCTCAAGAAGCTCAACAAAGAATTGACAAGTTTGTCCGCAAATATTTGAACAACACTCCTTTAAGTATGATTTATAAATTATTTCGGAAAAAAGAAATTAGAGTCAATGACAAGCCAGTGGCTGAAGATTATATTTTAAAAGAGAATGATGAAATCAAAATCTACCTACCTTTAGCCAAAGAAAAATTTATTGTTGAACAAGAATATCGTCCAATTAAACCCAACTTTAAAATTGTCTATGAAGATGACAATGTTTTAGTTGTCAATAAAGAAAAAGGTGTGATCGTTCACAACGCTGAAAACAAAAGTTATGGCACCTTGACCGATCAAGTTATTACATATCTGGTCCAAAAAGGTCTTTATGATCCCAAAAAGAAAACTTTTGTGCCTGCACCTGCGCATCGTCTTGATCGTAACACCTCGGGATTAGTCATCTATGGGAAAAATATGGCTGCTCTTCAAGAATTAAATTCCGCCTTTAAAAAACAAGAGGGTTTACAGAAAATTTATCAGGTGTTAATTGTTGGGCGTGTTTTAGAAACTGGCAAAATTGAACTTCGTTTGCAAAAAGATGCAAAAGAAAAAAAAGTAAGGGTTGTAAATAGGCAGGGTTTAGAGGCTTTAACATTCTATCGCCCCTTAAAAATAAGCGAAAAATTCAGTTTAGTTGAAGCGACTATTAAAACGGGAAGAACTCATCAAATTAGAGCACATTTTGCTGCAATTAACCATCCGGTTGTTGGCGATAAAAAGTATGGAAATTTTCAGTTAAATTCAGATTTTAAACGCCAATTTAATTGGGAAAATCAATTTTTACATGCTCACAAGTTGATTTTTAATAATTTTAATGACACATTAAAATATTTAAATGGCAAAATCTTCCAAGCTGAGCTACCAAATGACAAAAAAACGATAATTAGGAAAATTTTTGCATAGAAATTTCGATTTCCTATTTCATTTATTTAAAAACTCATGCTATAATAAAAACATGGTGGTGGTAGAATGAGCGATTTCTTTCAATATGTACGCTTTGATGTCGTTTTAGTTGTTGTTGCGCTTGTGACCGTTTTACTTTCAGCTTTTCGTAATCAACGCAATGTTGGTCGTAACATGGTGGCACTGATAGTGGCACTGGTAGTTGTTGGCTTGCCTGTAGTTTACGACTACGCAGGTCTTTTTACTAAGTTAATCGAAAATCTGAATGCTCATGTTTTTCCAACCATTGATAAATATGTAAGCACCAGCAATACCACTGGCTTTCATCAGTTATTGGTGCTTTTAGTGGTGATTATCGCGGTAGCAATTCTCTATGGAATTATAGTAGGGGTTGCGCGCTTGATTGGGGGCTCGGATCGTTATAAATATCGGAAATACCCTGATTATGCCACAAGACACATGTTTATAGCGGGAGCGATTTTTGGTTTGGTTAAAGCGCTGGTCTTTGTTTATCTTCTTTGTATAGTTTATGCTTTCGTAGTCGATTACAGCGCTATTGATAGCTCAAAAGAAATTATTTACGACTTCTTTAAATCTTTTGATCCTGTGGTTAAAAAGATAAAGACAGTCATTGAAACGGTAGGTGTTTAATCAATGAAACAATTTGATAAAACTGCGCTATTGTTTGAGATGCTTCTTGGGACGGATATGCAAAATGTCAATCGCAAGATTGAGGCTATCCGTGTCAGTCCAGAGTATGTCAGGGTGGCTAATTTTATTCCTTCAGCCTCCTCAACTCAATCTCTAGCCGATGTTAGGGAACGGTTTGATGCCATTGATATCTATGGCATTCTTTCGGTCAACAAAGCGCTGGTGATTGAACAAGAGATTAAAGAACTTGATCGCCGGCTTAGCGCCTTTCCTTCTTTAAACCCCTATCTAGCTGATGGCAGTGAAAAGAAATATAAATTACGCCGAGTCGGACAAATTGCCGTCGAGATTAACTCGGAAGGCATGATTGTTGATGATTTTGTAACCAATAAGGGAGTTACTACTTCTAATCGTAGAAAAGTCATAAAATCCAAACTTTTCAATTGGTATAAAGAAGCCAAAAAAGGTTTCTTGGATCATATTGAAAATTCTAAGTTAATGCTTTCTAAAATTCGTAATTCCAAAATTGGCTTTGGTAGCATCAATTTCCAGTATTATCTTTTAGCACTTTCAACTATTGTATTTCTAGGGTGTTTGCTTTTCTTACCTAGTTTAAGTTCCTATCGGGATGGAACAATGGACAGCAACTTAGCCGTTTTGCACACTCTGGCCTTCTATGTCTGTTTGATTTGTGCAGCTGTCTCAGCCGTTATCAAAGCGGCTTATAAAACTTATCCTTTTAGGATGGCTAGTAAAATGCGCAAACAAGTGGTCAAACAAAGAAAATTGGTTGATGAGCTAGCAAGTAAGAGTTATTACTTTGAAAAAAGTATTGTGGATGCCGCTAAAGCTCCCAATAGTATTCAAGTTCTAATCAACAGGATTGCCATTATGAAACATTATCAAGATGTTAAAACAAGTGAAATTTTCGATTATGTTTATTGTGAAAAAGAATTCTACTATATGCGTTTTAAGTGGAGCCTAGTTTTACACTGTATAGTCTTTGCAGTTGGCTTTATTTTGGCTGTTGTAGGAAGTCTTTACACATTGGTCTTTTAGGAGGTGCGGGGAAAATGAAAAAACTACATGATGTTTTACAACAATTAAAAGAAACCGGACATTACCTAATTGATACGGAAAACAAACAGGTTTTGACCAGAGAACAGATTGGTGAAATGATTTCTAACGATTATATTGAGGCGGTTGAGTGTCTAGAAGACAATTCATTTATGGAAACTTTCCAGGTAGCTGATCAGCCGATGGCAGATCTTCTTCAAACTTTAGAGAGCAAATATGAAAAGCCCGAACAAATTCTATTTTATCTTCAATATGAATTAAGCCCCAATTTGCCTTTTAGTTATCGTGAAATCGTTTATCGTGATGTTCAATCAATGGGCAACGCTATTTTAACTGATAAAGCGGAGAAGGAAACAATTTTAGAGGCGATGAAATTAAAGATGTTCTCCTTTTATGCTCGTTACAAAGAGTTAGATGCTGCCAAAGAAAAGATTGTGGAGCAGATTGATTTTGCCGAGAATTATATTATTAAGCATCAAGATATAGCTTACTATCTTTTAGGTTACATCCTAGCGGATCGTAACTATTACAAATATGGGCGTCGAAAGTTTAAGTCCCTAGTGGTTTTCTATTCCTATTTGGTTGAAAAGAAAAAGTTATTATCTTTCTCGAAACGCATTGATGACGATTTGCTTTTCATGGCTTGGCTTTACTATCTAGGTCATGCTGAAATTATTGAAAAGTGGAAAGAAGAAGTTAATCGAGTTACAGAATTAGAATTTAGTGTTCTACACAAGTATGATGATGTCGGAGCTTTAAAACCCGATCCTCTTAAATTAGAAAAAGATCGTGCCAAAGCTCAAAAGCTTAAAGAAAAAGAAGCTAGGAAGCAACAAGAAGCTGAAGAGGAAAAAGCCGTTCAACGTGTCACGGTTGAAAGAGTTAAGGAAAAAAAGAAAA
>JAAZGG010000090.1 GCA_012511355.1 bacterium
AGCGGTTTCCTATTTACTATTTGTTATACAAATAGCAATAATAGCTCTTGGTTTAAGTGAATCAATTTATATTCTTAGAACAGATGCATTCGCGGTTGTCTTCATGGTATTTGCCTTCCTTATTCCAAATGCTGAAATGCATAGCAATCGCGAGGAAAGAATTCAAAAAAATGAAGAAAAAAAAGTACTACATGTCACTGCTTCATTTTTAAAAGGGGGGACCGAGGCTTTTATTCTTGGCTATGCCGACTTACTTAAAAAAGAAAATATCGTTTTCGATGTCTTCTGCTACGGAAAAATTGATGAAGAACAAAGAAAGAGACTTGAAGTTCTTGGTGGAAAAATTTACGAAGGATCCGCACCTTCAAAAAGAGGTTATTTCAAAGCACATCAATCATTTTCCCGTTTTCTTTCTCAACGCGATGAATATATTGCAATACATAGTAATTGCAATTTTGATAATGAATTGTATTTAAGAACCGCTCGCGATTTTTCTTTTGATCGTCGCATCTTCCACGCTCACGACACCTTAACGGGTATTAAATATACTTTCTTACAAAAAGTAGTGATGAATATAAAACGTTTTTCAGCAAGAATTAACAGTACCAATTTTGTCGCTTGCTCGCAAGAAGCCGGTTACGACATCTTAGGCGCTAATTACTTTGATGAATACGGCATCGTTATTCGCAATATCGTTGACATAAATAGATTTGTTCAAAGTGATCTTTCTTCCGCTGATGAACTTCGCAAAAAGTATTCAATACCTGATGACGCTTTTGTTATTGGCAATATCACGAGATTTGAAGACAAAAAGAATCAAGCTTTTATCATCGAGATATTTAAACATATCGCAGTAAAAAACGATAAAGCGTTATTAGTTTTAGGCGGTCCAGACGGCGGAACCGAACAGCAAATAAAAGACATTGTTAAGGAGCACGGGCTGTTAGATAGAGTTCGCTTTATTGGCCTTCAAAAGGATGTTCAAAAATGGCTACGCGTTTTCGATCTATACTTATTCCCTTCTTTATTTGAAGGCTTTGGAATTGTCGTCATTGAAAATCAGCTTTCACTATTAAAAACAATTGCCTCAAATCGCGTACCATCTTCAACTGATTTGGGTTTAGGGTTGGTTAATTACTTGCCTTTAGAAAATAAAAACGAGTGGATTGATGCGATTATGGACCACACCAAGTCTAATGTTGATAATTCAACCTTAAAAAAAGCGCTCAAACAAAAAGGTTTTATTCCAGAAGATAATCAAGTCGAGATTTTGAAATTATATCAATAAACTATTTGAGTTTTATTTTTCTTAAAAACTTTACAATGCGAGCTTTAAAGCGGTTTTTATTGTTACTTTTAAGTGCTCTTTTCGAACATTCGCTGAGCGCTTCATCAAACCCTTTTTCGCGATAGGCAGCATGTATGCGGTCATAATCTTTTGGTTTATTTGTTGGCTGATACATATTTATTTGCATGATTGTAGAAACATCAAGTTCTTTCGCTTCGCAATTCTTTTCTATATTGTCAAAAACTTTCAAACCTTTTTCAGTGTTAATAAGAATAGCCGAAACACCTTTATTG
>JAAZGG010000091.1 GCA_012511355.1 bacterium
CTCAGTTCATGTTCGATGCCATGACTGGCCCAGTCGGCAATACGCCCAGTTTCGAATAGAGCATTATGGGCGACCGTGGAAGCCCACATAATTTCGGCGGCATAATCATAATTTGCCGGATCTTTTAAAAACTTTGGTCCAAGTTCTTTAATCGCTCGCATACCGGCTTCACAGAGTTCGGTAGTTAGTAAGACATGTTCAACATTAGTAAAGTATCTTTCTATAATATGTGAGTACATGTCCACCACGCCCGCGATTAGATGCTTCTTTGGTACGGTAGCTATTAATGTCGGGTTGAGAAAGGAGAAAAGCGGACGATTGATGTTGTTTCTAAAGGAACGCTTAATCAAACCATCATCTTTAGTGATGACCGTGGAGTTACTGCTTTCACTACCGGCGGCGGGGATGGTTAAGATAGTACCGAGCGGCAAAATATCAGTTGGCACAGCCTTGCCAGCAAAGAAGTCCCAAACATCACCATCATATTTAGCTCCTAAAGCGATGGCTTTAGCCGAGTCAATGACACTGCCACCCCCAATTGCTAAAATTAAATCTATTTTTTTCTTCTTGACTAATTCAATACCTTCATAGACTAGTTTTAAACGGGGGTTAGGGACAACGCCACCGAGTAAGTGAACTTCGAGTTTCGCTTCCTTGAGTTTACTCATAACTCGGTCTAGTAAACCGCTTCTAACGATACTACCGCCCCCATAATGAATTAAAATTCTCTGCCCATATTTTTGACATTCTTGAGCACAGGTGTTTTCGACATCGCGACCAAAAATAATCTTTGTTTTATTGTCATAAATGAAATTTTCCAAAATAAAATACCTCCTATATTTTAATAATAACAAAGAACGGAATAAAAAGCCAAATATGAAGAGTTCTCTCTTTTTTTAAAAAAGGCTTTACAAAAAATAAAACTGTTGCTATTATTAGAATACAAGTGGAGCGTAAGTGGTTTCACGTGGAACAAAGTGGGGGAAAATCTATGTTCATTGGTCAATATTCACATAACCTAGATGAGAAGAATAGAATTATCATTCCTTCTAAGTTTCGCGCGAAATTAGGTGCTAATGCGATTATTACATATGGTTATGAACAGTGTTTAACTATTTATACTGAGAAAGCCTGGGAGCATTTACAAGAAAAGCTATTGGCGCTTTCCGATAATAAGGCCAAGCATCGTAAACATGTTAGGATCCTAGCTGGTTCTGCTTGTGAATGTAGTTGTGATAGTCAAGGAAGAGTAATTTTACCGGCAAATTTAATTGCCGCCAGCAACATCAAAAAAGAAATTGTCATTGTTGGTAATCTAGATCATATTGAAATCTGGGCCAAAGAACGTTGGCAAGCCTACTATGCTGATGCTCAAGCCAACTTTGATGAATTAGCTGAGAATCTTTTAGACTAATGTGCACAGTTGAGTTTAAACATACTCCTGTCCTACTTAAAGAAGCAGTTGCTGGCTTAGAAATTAAAAAAAACGGAATTTATGTTGATGCGACCGTGGGCGCTGGAGGTCATAGCGCCGCCATTCTAGATAAACTCTCCTTTCCTGGCCACCTTTATTGCTTTGATTGTGATATCGAAGCGATTATGAGTGCTGAAAATAAACTATCACAGGTTTCGAATAACTTTACTTTAATACGGGCGAACTTTCTTCAGATGTCAGAAGAACTCGCCAGTCGCGGTATAAG
>JAAZGG010000092.1 GCA_012511355.1 bacterium
ACTTAGAAACATCTAATTTGTAGTGTAATGTCAATAACATTTTTAATCGACAAAACTATACTAAAAACAATTTCGACTTTTATTATTTGTTGCATTCAGTTTGTAAAATAACAAATTTTCTTTTTTTCTTATTTCTGGTTGTTTTTAAAAGTGAGAAAACCTATAATTAGAAAGAATGATAGGAGGATAGCAATGAAAATAGTTTTAGGTTCAGATCACGCTGGTTTTGCACGCAAAGAAGAAATTAAGGCTTATTTAGAAAGCCAAGGACTAATGGTTATTGATGTTGGCTGCTTCAGTGCCGAGCGTGTGGACTATCCAGATTTTGGTTATGCGGCAGCTAAAAAAGTTGCCAGCAAGGAAGCCGATTATGGCATTGTTGTCTGTTTTACCGGTATTGGAATTGGCATGGCGGCCAATAAGGTTAAGGGTGTTCGTTGTGCGACAGTTGCTAGTCTTGATCAAGTCGATTTAACCCGCCGTCACAACGATGCCAATATGTTAGCTTTTGGGGCAAAATATGTTGACAAAGACTTAGCCTTCAAGTTAATTGATAAATTTTTAGAAACGCCTTTTGATGGCGGTAGACATCAGGCGCGGGTTGATAAATTAGATAAAGGTTGTTAAATATGAAAGATGTAGAAATCCAGGAATTAATTGAAAAAGAAAAACAAAGACAACTCAGACATATTGAGTTGATTGCTAGTGAAAATTTCGCTTCGCAGGCGGTTTTAGAAGCCTGTGGTAGTGTTTTATCCAATAAATATGCCGAGGGTTATCCCGGGCGTCGTTACTATGGTGGTTGTGAATATGTTGATGCCATTGAAACCTTAGCAATTGAGCGAGCTAAGGTGCTTTTTAATGCGGAACACGCCAATGTTCAACCCCATTCTGGCACTCAGGCCAATATGGCGGTTTATCTAGCAATTTTAAAGCCGGGTGATAAGGTTTTAAGTATGGGCTTGGATGCTGGTGGCCATTTAAGCCATGGTCACCATTTAAGTTTTTCAGGTGCAATTTATTCGTTTTATCACTATGGAGTAGATGAGAAAAATGAACTAATTGATTATGAAGAAGTTAAAAGAAAAGCCTTAGAAATCAAACCTAAATTAATTGTTTGTGGGGCCAGTGCTTATTCTCGAACTTTTGATTTTAAGAAATTCCGAGAAATCGCCGATGCCGTCGGTGCATATTTAATGGTTGATATCGCCCATTACGCTGGTTTAGTCGCGGCTAAATTATTCCCTTCACCAGTTCCTTATGCCGATTTTGTAACCAGTACGACTCAAAAGACTTTACGGGGGCCACGTGGCGGACTTATCCTTTGTAAAGAAAAATATAAAAAGATTATAGATATGGCGGTTTTCCCTGGAATTCAAGGGGGACCTTTAGAAAACAATATTGCTGGCAAAGCCCTTTGTTTTAAAGAGGCGATGAGCCCTTCTTTTGTCCGCTATCAAAAGCAAGTTTTACTCAATTGTCAAGCCTTTATGAAAGCTTTTGAAGAAGAGGGCATTAGAATTGTCAGTTCCGGTAGTGACTCCCATCTTTTTATGATTGATTTGCGTTCTTTTACCGATTTAAATGGTAAAGAAGCCGAAGAAATATTGGGGCAAATTAAGATTACCACTAATAAGAATTCTTTGCCTTTTGATCCTAAGCCCCCAGTTTATACTTCAGGTTTGCGTTTTGGAACGTCGGCGATGACCAGTCGGGGTTTCAAAGAAGAAGACTTCTATCAAGTTGGCAAGATTATTATTCAAGCCCTTAAAAATTATCAAGATACTAACAAGTTAGCTATATTAACAGATAAAGTTGTAAAGATGGTAGAAAAACTACCACTAAGGGAGGAATAAAAAATGCTACACGTTATCGATCACCCACTTATTCGGCACAAGATGACCACGATGCGCCGAAAGACAACAGGAACCAAGGACTTCAGAGAAAACCTTGATGAAATCGCGGGCTTAATGGCCTATGAGGTAACTCGTGATTTGCCACTTAAGAGTTTGGAAATTGAAACGCCTATCGCTAAAGCTCGTGGCTACCAATTAAAAAAAGGTGTGGTTTTGGTTCCCATCCTAAGGGCGGGGTTAGGGATGGTAGACGGG
>JAAZGG010000093.1 GCA_012511355.1 bacterium
GCCCTCTTCACCACTACAAACGATAGGAACTTGAAACTTCTCTTCATCTTCTTTCTTACCAACACAAACCGCTTTTAAAGATGGGTGCTTCTTAATAAGGCTTTCTAAAAAAGAAAGCCGCGAATTAACGCTAGCTCCAACTAGACAAAATAGCTGGGGATTGTCTTCAATCACCTTGACTGTTTGCTGACCAATCGAGCCACTAACACCTAAAATAACCACGCGTTTCATTAGGAAAAGGCCCCCATGCTAACAAAGCCATAAACGGCAATAAAAATTAAAATATTAAAAAGTAAACTATCAATACGATCTAAGATCCCCCCATGTCCTGGTAGAAGAGTTCCAAAATCCTTTAATTGTAACTGCCGTTTAATAGATGAGAAAATCAAATCGCCACAAACTGCCCCAATGGCTAGAATTAAGGAAAAAATAGGAATCAACCAAAAATAGGTGTCCGTAAAGGGGAAGATAAGAAAGAAGATAAAACCTAGAATAGTGGTGATGCCAACACCGCCAATAACCCCTTCCCAAGTCTTCTTAGGAGAAGTTATTGGGGCAAATTGGTGTTTACCAAAAAAGCGCCCTGTTAAAAAGGCAAAGGTATCACAACAATAGGTGCAGAAAACAACATAGGCCAAAACATTAAGCCCTAATTCTTGTCTAATCATAATAAGACCCTGACCTGCTAAACAGATAAAAAAGGTCATGGTAAAGAGATAATAAACGTCATTCATCATAAACTTTTTAGTACTGACCTCAACCGTTAATAAACCGATTAAAAAGGCAGCGATAGCGATAACGTTAACCCGAATTTGATAAGGATTGGGAATAGTAAAAAGTTCAGCGGTTTGGTCAATATAACACATGATAAACCACCAAAAAAGCATCATTAAGGCCCCTAGCATGGTCACAATATAGACAGCAGGATTCCAATTACGATTTTTGCCGGTCCTTAGAATTTCAATAACTCCTCCAATACAGCCAAAAGTAACTAGACCAACAGTCCACCAACCGCCTAAATAAATTAAGGGGACAGCAATGGCAATGAGAATGATTGCCGTTATAACTCTTTTTTTCATAGCTCCTTTGATTTAAATCGTCATTAATTCTTTTTCTTTAACTTTTGCTAGTTCATCAATTTTTTTAATAAACTCGTCTGTTTTCTTTTGAACTTCGCTTTCTAGATGCCGCTGGCGATCTTCAGACAAACTTTTGTCCTTCTTTAAACTATCATTGGCACTGCGGCGAATGTTACGAATTGAAACTTTGGCATTTTCAGAATATTTGCCTAAAAGTTTAACATATTCTTTTCTTCTTTCTTCTGAAAGAGCGGGAATATTTAAGCGAATGACCGTACCATCATTATTAGGTACTAAACCAATATTCGCGCTTTGAATTGCCTTTTCAATTGCTTTTAAAGTCTCTTTTTCATAAGGCTTAATCATAATCTGCTGGGGCTCAGGAATCGTAACCGAAGCCACTTCACGTAAGGGCGTTGGGAAACCATAATACTCTACCCTTACTAAATCTAAAATGGAAACATTGGCACGTCCAGTCCTAATTGTCGCAATGTCTTTAGTAAACGATTCAACGGACTTTTGCATGCTCATTCCTAAATCTTCAATAAATTGTTCGGCCATTTTATTTCTCCTTTCCAATGTAGCTTCCCATCGTGCTACCATTTACTACTTTAACAATGTTTTCTAAATTATTAACATTAAAAACCCTAATGGGAATTTGATGTTTCTTACAAAGAGCAATCGCCTCTAAATCTAGGGCTTTTAATTCTCTATCTAAAAATTCATCATAACTCAACTTGGCTAAAAACCGAGCCTTGGGATTGGTATCAGGATCGCTATCATAAACGCCCTCAACCCCATCTTTACCTGCTAATATAATCTCGGCTTTGATATCTCTAGCCCGCATAGCAGCGGCGGTATCAGTTGAAAGAAAAGGCTTGCCAGTCCCGCCCCCAAAAATCACCACATGACGTTCATCAATCAGGCGATTGGCCTTAGCAGCACTATATTTTTCAATAACACCTTTTATGGGTAAAGCACTCAGTGCCTCGGCTGGTACACCCACACTTTTAAGCACATCTTTTAATACCAAGGAATTGATAATTGTAGCGGTCATTCCCATATAATCTGCACTTTCACGATCTAAACCAAAATCTTTGGCAACGCGTCCACGCCAAATATTTCCACCACCAATAACAATACCTAAATCGACTCCTTGTTGGTGGATCTTCTTAATAGTCAGCGCCAACTTCTTGAGGATCTTGCTATCAAGAATGTCATTATCCTGACTACCTTTTAAGGCCGCTCCTGATATTTTTAATAGGACTCTTTGATAAGCCATAACTTGAGCCTCCCTTTGAAAAAATGGCACTTTGAAAGGTGCCATATCTCAGATTTTTTTATTTGATTTGTGATAGAACCTCTTGGGCAAAATCATCTTCGCGCCGTTGCAAGCCTTCACCAACGGCATAGCGAACAAAACCGACAACTGCACTGCCTTTATCAGCAACATACTTGCCAACCTTAAAAGTTGGTTCTTTAACAAAATCTTGTTCATTAAGACAGAGTTCAGCTAAGCTCTTACGGACTTTTCCTTCTAAGATTTTAACCAAAGCCTGCTCGGGCTTGTTAGCTAATTTAGGATCATTCTTAGCTGCCGCTAATTGAATGTGTTCTTCGTGTTCAACAACATCCTTTGGTATATCATTCATACTGACATAACTTGGTGATAAGGCGGCCACATGCATGGCTAAGTCGCGAGCAAGTTCTTCTTGATCTTGGCCTTCAACAACGGTGAGAGCCGCAATCTTGCCACCCATATGAACATAAGCGCCAAAACTCTCGCTATCTTTTTTATTTACAACTTCAAAACGGCGGAAACTAATCTTTTCGCCAATAGTAAAGGTCGCATCTGTAATCACTTCTTGAAGCGTACCTGTTTCCATTTTAACTTTTAAAGCCTCTTCCATATTGGCTGGTTTAGCCGCTAGTACTGCGGCGGCCAAAGCCTTAACAAGCTTTTGAAACTTCTCGTTCTTGGCCACAAAATCAGTTTCAGAATTAACCTCAATAACAACAGCCGTATTAGCAGCCACGGCGATTTCTGTTAAACCTTCAGCGGCAATACGACTCGCTTTCTTTGCGGCTTTAGCAATACCTTTTTCCCGCAACCAATCAGCCGCTTTATCAACATCACCATCACAGGCCACTAGTGCATTGCGACAATCAACAACACCAGCTCCCGTTGCTGCCCGTAATTCTTTAATATTTTCCATTGTAACAGCCATTTTCTTTTCCTCCTCTATGTCAAACTACTCTTCTTCTTTAACTTCTTCTTTGACTTCTTTTTCTAGGCCTTTTTCTACTTTTTCTTCAACTTTTACTTCTTCAGCAGGTTTTTCTGCTTTTTTAACTTTTTTAACAACTTTTTCTGTTTTTTCTGTTTTTTCTGCTTTTTCTGCTTTTATTTCTTTTTCAACAGGTTCTTCTACTTTTTCCGCACTTACTTCAGCCTTAGGCTTTCTTGGAGCCCGAGGCTTTTTTGCTTTCTCGGTCGTTTTTTCTACTGATTTAACCTCAACTTCACTGCTTTCTTCAACTTCAGTTTCGCTGGGTTCATCTTGTCTAATTTCTGTTTTCCGAACTGGAGTAGTGCGTCTACTTGCTCCAAAGCGCCGGGCCTGTTGTTGCTGCCTACGGGCAATGCTAGCCGCTCTACGTGCTTGCTGTTTTGCTTCTTCGGCCCGATCAGCATTAGCGATAACATCCGTCATCGTGGCTTCTTCACCTTCATCTTTAGTATACGCAACAAGTGTTTGACCACCTTTAGCCTCAACAACGGCATCCGCTAAAACGCTGACAATTAATTTGATAGATTTACTCGCATCATCGTTAGCTGGGATAATATAATCCACTAAATCAGGATCAGAATTGGTATCAACAATACCAAAAACAGGAATACGCAATTTCCGGGCTTCATTAACCGCATTTAACTCAATGCGCGGATCAACAACAAAAACCGCCTGAGGTAATCTACGCATCTCTTTAATACCACCTAGGGTCTTTTCTAATTTTTCTTTCATCTTTAAAGTCTGGGCGACTTCTTTCTTTGGCAAGACATTGAA
>JAAZGG010000094.1 GCA_012511355.1 bacterium
CTTGATGCCCGTACTATTGATTTTACAAGTCTAGAAGAACAGCCTGGTGATATGGATCCAATACCTACCTTTTCTTATTTGGGTAGAACGGAAGCGCCGCCACGTCAAATTTCCTGCTGGATTACTCATACTAACGAAGAAACGCATGATATTATTCGTAGTGGTTTTGATCGTTCGCCCATGTACACAGGCGTGATTGATGGTGTTGGCCCTAGATACTGTCCATCTGTTGAAGATAAAATTAATCGTTTCGCTGATAAAAATTCACACCAGATTTACTTGGAACCTGAAGGCTTATATACACATGAAATTTATCCTAATGGTATTTCAACAAGTTTACCTTTTGACATCCAATTTAGATTAGTTCGTAGTATTAAGGGTTTAGAAAATGCTCATATATTGCGTCCAGGTTATGCAATTGAATATGATTTTTATGACCCACGTGAATTAAAGTCGAGTTTAGAAAGTAAACACATTAAAGGATTGTTTTTTGCTGGACAAATTAACGGAACTACTGGTTATGAAGAAGCAGCTGCTCAGGGTTTATTAGCTGGAATTAACGCTAATCTTTTACTTCAAGGTAGAGATAGCTGGGCTCCGCGTCGTGATGAGGCGTATATAGGTGTTTTGGTTGATGATTTAATCACTCGAGGTGTAACTGAACCGTATCGTATGTTTACTTCACGCGCTGAGTATCGTTTAAGTTTACGTGAGGATAATGCTGATTTTCGTTTAACTGAAATTGGCTTTGGTTTAGGTGTTGTTCCACAACATCGCTGGCAAGCATTTGAAGCTAAGCGCTCTAATGTCAGCAAAGAAATTAACCGTTTAAATACCACTAGAGTTCATGCTGATACTTACGATAGTGATGAAGCCACGAAGGTTTTAGGTCGTTCTCTAGAAAAGTCTTATGTTTTATCCGAGTTGCTAAAACGTCCTAGTGTTAACTATTCGTCTTTAATGAATTTAAAGACGAAAGAGGGCGATGATTTTAAAACTTCTGAGAGCTTAACTGTCGATGAGATAGAGCAGGTAGAGATTCAAATTAAGTATTCTGGTTATATTGATAGACAACAAGAAGAAGTTAGACGTCAACAACAATTTGAAAGTATGAGAATTCCTGCAGATTTTGATTATGATTCAATTGCTAATTTATCTATCGAGGCCCGTTCTTTTCTTATTAAACATAAACCAGAAACTATTGGTCAAGCATCCCGGATTCCGGGCATGACGCCAGCAGCTATATCTTTGCTTTTAATCCATGTGAAGCGTCATTCTTCGAGTACTTTAAAAGCTTAAAGTATAAGAAAAATTAATCATATACAAGCTTCTAAAACTAAAAGGATATCTAGTTTTAGAAGCTTTTTATTTTGATAGGTATAATGTTTCACGTGAAACATTGATAAAAAAGTAAATCTAAGGAACATCTTTATGTGTAGCTTTGTTGTTCGTTTAAGCCAAGCAGTTGAGAAAATGGGACTAACTCTTGATGATAAGCAAAAACAGGATATTTTGCTCTACCTCGAGCTTATACAAAAGTGGAATAAAACGTATAATATCACTGCCATTAAGGATGCCGAACAAATATTAATTCAGCATTTATTTGATAGTTTGTCGGTTGTATTGCCGCTACAACAAAGGATTGATGCTACTACAGAAGCTATTGTGCTTGATGTTGGTTCAGGCGGTGGTTTACCAGGTGTTATTCTTGCTATTTGTTGTCCTAAGTGGACTGTTACTTGTATTGATGCAGTTGAAAAGAAAACGAGCTTTATTACAATGGTATCAGGACGACTTGGTCTTAAAAATTTGCGTTCAAAGCATTGTAGAATTGAAGATTACACTTCTGATGAAGCAGATTTGGTTGTTTCACGTGCCTTTGCGTCATTAAGTGATTTTGCAAATTGGTCGGGGCATACAGTTAAACGGAACGGTCATTTAGCCGCAATGAAGGGTCATTACTATGAGGAAGAGGTAAAAGAACTTGAATTAACAAATGATTGGAGGCTTGACTCATGGCAAGCATTGGACGTAGCAGATATGGACGCAGAGCGTTGTTTAATTTGGTTGAGTAGAAAGGGTTAGGGTGTTTAAATTGGCTAAGATATATTGTATTGCGAATCAAAAGGGTGGGGTTGGTAAAACAACAACAGCCGTTAACCTATCCGCCGGTTTAGCCGTTAGTAAAAAAAAGGTTCTGCTGATTGATTTA
Organism: bacterium; assembly: GCA_012511355.1. GTDB lineage: Bacteria > Bacillota_I > Bacilli_A > RFN20 > UBA1709 > JBMNFL01. The sequence continues at coordinate 2,213 of JAAZGG010000094.1, forward strand.
GATCC
>JAAZGG010000007.1 GCA_012511355.1 bacterium
TTCTTAAACTCTCTTCTAATTCGGGCGTCATTTTTCCTTTTTCATTAATCAAGCGCAGAACTTCTTCACGTCTTGTATATATTTTATTTTCACTTTCGTAAGTTAAAACAATTTTTCTTAATTGTTCTTCATCTAGCCCCGCCGTCTTTTCTTTTCGATAACGGGCAATAAAGGGGATAGTTGCTCCTTCTTCTAGCAAATTTAAAACCGTAATTATATATTTTTCAGGGATATTAAGTTGTTGACTAACTTTTGGGGTGATATTAACATTCATAAATTATTTGAACTCCTTTGACTATTTGATTATAGCATAATTATGATGTTTTTTCCTTAAATGAAGGAAAAAGCCTACAAAAAGATGAATATTACTTGCAAAAGTAAGAAAATCTTCCTATAATAATAGGCGTAGTATTTTAGCTTCAGAAGGAGGGTAGTCAAATTCATGCCAAAAACAGTTGTTAGAGAAAATGAAAGTTTGGACGATGCTTTACGTCGTTTCAAAAGACAGGTTTCTAAAGCTGGTACTCTTGCTGAGGCGCGGAAAAGAGAGTTCTATCTCAAACCAGGCGTTAAACGCAAATTAAAGTCTGAGATGGCTCGCCGTAAATCGTATTAGCCATTATGGAAAATCTCATGTTGTGAGGTTTTCCTTTTATTTATTATTCAAAAAGTACTATCATATAAATGTAGGGGGTTTGTTAATGAAGAAAAAAATTGCCTTGAATGTGGATTTGGAGACACGGCGCTCTATTTTTGGACCAAATGATAGTCATTTAAAATTGCTTGAATTACATTATAAAATTGAAATTAACCCTTCGGAAACCGAACTTTCGATTAACTACCGAGATGAAAAAACCTTTCAAAAGGTTGAATTAATTTTTTTGACGATTAATAAATTGATTACTTTAAATTATAATATTGATGAGCGTTTATTTACGCAGGTTATTAATTTAGCGGATAATAACCAATTGGAACACTTTTTCAATTTACATAGTTTAGTGGTGGGACGGACTAAGAACGGTCGTTCAATTACCCCTAAAACACTAGGCCAACTCAATTATGTTGAGGCCCTAAAGAAATATGATATCGTGTTTGCAGTTGGTCCTGCGGGGACGGGCAAGACTTATCTAGCGGTAGTGGATGCCGTCACTCAGCTCAAAGAGGGAAAGGTAAAAAAGATTATTTTGACACGACCAGCGGTTGAAGCGGGCGAGAGTTTAGGTTATCTACCAGGGGATTTAAAAGAAAAGATTGATCCCTATTTGCGGCCTCTTTACGATGCCCTTTATGAGATGCTTGGTCCTGAAAATTGTGAACGCATGCTTGAAAAAGGTTTAATTGAAGTGGCCCCACTAGCCTATATGCGGGGGCGTACTCTAGAAGACGCTTATATTATTCTTGATGAGGCTCAAAACACCACCTTGTCCCAATTAAAAATGTTTTTAACCCGCCTTGGTTTTAATTCGCGAATGGTCATTACTGGTGATATTACCCAGATAGATCTTAGAGGTTCGCAATCGGGCTTGTTAAAAGTTCAGGATATTTTAGGAACAA
>JAAZGG010000095.1 GCA_012511355.1 bacterium
CCGAAGAGTGGATAACCATTTATAATACCGAAAGACCTCATGAGTCGTTGGAACGCTTAAGTCCTGTTAACTACAGGTTAAGAGCGCATTCTACTTTCGGGCTGTGTTAAGAATGGGGTAGGTTCATTCCAATACACATCAGCATGTTGAGCAAATATATATATCTCGCCACTAAATTTTTTATTTTCAATAGGATTTCCGCCAACGATGGTATCGTATTTAGGGTCTGCCTTAAGTCGTCTATGATATATAAGTCCACCATGTGGTCCCATCCATAAATCACAAGTCAAATTAGGCTCAGATACTAAATTCTGGCAAACTCCTAAATAGCGAAGAGGCAATGCTTTTGGATTAATTAAATCCACGTAATATAAGGAGTTTTCAGCCATATCATTCTGACTGAAAAAGTTCTTTACTAGTGGAGCGTCGACAAAAAGACCTATTATGGAGTTACATCGCTGACAAACATGACGCGTTTTAAAAAGCTCTGAGGTTTGAGCTCCTCCCAATGACTGTGGAAATATATGCTCTAGTGAAAACTTTTCTATCGGTTTTTGTTGATTACAAAATATGCATATTCTTGACATACTACCTCTCATTTCATTGATATGCGACATGTTTAAAGAGTAAGCTCTAGTTAGATGGCTGTAGCAAGAATAAGGCTTTAGCTTAAAAACCATACCGAATACTTAGCAGCAATCGTCAATAAAGTTATTAAAATCACATACGTCACCCACGAGAACAATCTCGCAACCTTATATACTGTCGGTCTTCTTCAAAATCCGGCTTAACTTTAATAATTTGCTCCAAACATTGCTCTAGTTTACTAGGTATCCTCTCACCAGCTATCACAGCATCTAAAAAACCTAGTGCTTCTTCCGGAAACTCCTTACAAAGCTCCCTCTCGCATAGCAAATATACAATATAGTCAATATCACTAATAGAGTTGAGCCAATCTCTTAACAAGCTCAATGCATTCGGAAACTCTTCGCCTGATGCAATAGCTAATTTAGCCAAGGCATCAGAAACTCGTGGAGTAATGTTTTTTTGGTCTTTGGGCCAGATATTTTTCCAAAATGGTATAACACGATTTCTCCAAAACTCCTCACGTTGATCTCCTGCTGCATCAAGTATTTGAAATAATGCCTGAGCAGAACTTTCTAACCCCTCTATGGGCAGCAGCACAAATACATTTCTCAGTTCTTCAATTGAGCATATATCGGCAGGGTTCAATGCCACATGAGTAAGAAAAGCTGCATACCGCTGTCGCTGATTCCCAAGCTCATCGTAATGATTCACAGTATCTAAAAAATAAGACTTGAAAGATAGTAACAAGGGCTGATGTAAGCGTGGCGACCAAAGAAATCCTTCCCAGACTGCTTTTGCTTCTATTGGGTTATTCCAATCAAATAAAGGCAAAAGATACTCCTCAGTCCATGTGCGATCTACACGAAAAAGAGCAACTAAGTTTGAGGCCAACAAAACCCGAGCGTGACGAAATTGTTCTGTTTCTACATCACATAACTGCGTAAAAATATCTTTCAAATCATTCGGTAACAAACCATTATCACTCGGCTCCTGCTTGAACCAATAATTGAGCAAAGCTTGTGTAACCATACCGACAGGATGGTTTATTGCAGAGTTAACCGAGTAATTATAATTAGTGTCGTCCTTAATTGACCTAGCATCTTTCTTCTCAGTTATCTGTGCTGTAAGTATGCGTTGACATAAATTTAGAAATAGAGGCTCTTGGCAATCAATTAATTTAGATATGGAAGCGAGCCACCATGCAACTTGGTGCCCAAGGTTATGAAGGATTTTATCAGGCAGTGACTGCACCACAGTTGCAGCGTATTGCCAAGACCTTTTTGCCCTTTTATCACTCCAAACCTGCAAAGCATCTCGCCAACGTTCAATAGGCCAGTTACCTTTGTTAGCTAAATCATTAAGTGCACAAAGGCTATTTAACAAATACTTTCGACAAACTTCACGCCAATTATCTTCATAAAAGAACCCGTTTTCTGGTTCTGTTTTTTCAAGCCATAGTACTAAATCCTTTCTCTTAGTAGGAGCGATATGAATTTGCTTCTTATCATCAAAACCTGGATCCCCGGTTGCACTCATCCAGATTGAAAACTCATCACTCTCATTTTCTTTTAATTGCAAATGGGGGTAAGCCTTAGATATTTTTGTCAAACATGCCTTTGCCTGCAGCCCAAGGGAAATACCCGAATGCTCTAGTTTAGCCAAACGTAGCCATATGCCCTCTTCTACCCATCTCTCCAAAGACGAATCTTCTCTATCGTTTGTACGCGGTGCGCCCTTCAGTATGGCTTTTTCAAGACGCTTCTGGTTAGTTTTGTTCAGACTACTTCCTTGGAGAACAAGTAATCTGCAAACCTCTCGTTTTGTAACCATGGACCACAACCAACAAGAGTCATCTGCTAATAACCAATCAACCCACTTTTCATCGCTAATGCAATCATCTTGACTGGCCGCAAACAAGGCTAAACGTTTAAATATTGGATAAGGTAGCTCAAACCAGACTTGAGCTAATCGAGACGCTCTTCCGCTATCTTTCAAGCTGATTTCAAGCCATGAATCACGCAGTAACTCAATCAAACTCACCCAATCATTAAGTCCTCGATTTTGATAATGCTCCATAATAGATGGTAAATCTATTATGGAGCGCTCTCTCTGCTCATCCGGCTC